>NZ_JBGGKS010000006.1:0-253071 GCF_041287095.1 Mycobacterium sp. pUA109
CCGAACCCACAACCGGATAACCACGCGGCACAGCAACCTCCAAAACCACTAGACGTTGCACTGACCGTATGAATCCGCCTCGAACTTTCGCTGCGGGAGCGCACTTTCGCGGTGTAGCAGGGTGACGGGGTCAGTCCACCGGGGTGAATTTCAGGTGCAGTTCGGTGAGGCCACGCAGGATGTAGGTGGGCTCGTAGCTGTAGGCCCGGTTGTCGGCGGGGCCGTGCTTGTCCTCGTTGATCCGGATGTCGGCCATCCGGTCCAGCATGCGGTTGATGCTGACCTTGCCCTCCACCCGGGCCAGCGGGGCGCCGGGACAGGAGTGCACGCCGCGGGCGAACGCGATGTGCTCGCGGACGTTTTTGCGGTCCAGCCGGAACTCGTGCGGGTCCTCGAACCGGCGCGGATCCCGGTTGACCGCGCCCGGCAGCACCATCACCACGGTGCCCGCGGGCAGGTCCACACCGCCCAGGCTGGTGGACTTGACCACCAGCCGGGAGTCGCTTTTGACCGGGCTTTCCATCCGCAGCGACTCCTCGATGAAGATCGGGATCAGGCTGCGGTCCTCGCGCAGCTTGTCCTGCACGTCGGGCCGGTCGCCGAGCACCTGCAGGGCCGCCGACAGCAGTTTGGCCGTGGTCTCCTGCCCGGCGGCGAACAGGAACGTGGCCGAGCGGACCACGTCGATCACCTCGGGCGTGGACTCGTCGGGGTATTTCGCCGTCGCCAACGCGGTCAGCACGTCGTCGCGGGGATCGCGGCGCCGGTCCTCGATGTAGGCGCAGAACTTGTCGTCGAGCCACTCCAGCGGGTTGATCGCGACGGTCTCGTGGTCGAGGGCCCCGACCCGGGCACCCGGACGGTCGGCGCCCAGCACGGTGCGGAACTGGCTGTGGTCGTCCGGCGGCACCCCGAGCAGGTCGGCGATCACCAGCGTCGCAAAGGGTTTGGAGTATTCGGCGATGAACTCGCAGCCGCCGTTGGCGAGGAACTCGTCGAGTTGCTGGTCGGCGAGCCGCCACATGAACTCTTCGTTCTCCTTCAACCGGGCCGGTGTCAGCAGTCGGCTCAGCAGCGAGCGGGCCTTGGTGTGATCGGGCGGGTCCATGGTGACCATGTGCTCGAACATCGGGAATTGGCTGCGGTGCGCCTCGATCTGGGCGGCGATGTCGTCGCCCTGCGGCTCGAACGGCAGCGGCGGGAACGGGCCGCCGAGCGCGACGCAGTTGGAGAACGTCTCGGCGTCCCGGTAGACCGCGGCGGCCTCCTCGTAGCCGGTGACCGCGACCACCCCGTAGTGCGGCAACTGCAGCACCGGGCTCTTGGCGCGCAGGTGATCGAAGTAGGGATGCGGATCGGGCACCAGCGAGGGATCGGTAAAGAAGTCAATCGTGTCGAAATCGCTCATGCACGTCTCCCAACGCCTAGGTGTGACCGGCCCATCCGCACCGCATCTGCTGGGCACTTGCTTAGCATGGTGCCGTCAGCACGGTCAAGATCACATGCTGTGGAAACAGCATTATCGCTGGCCAGTTATGGTTTTCTCGACCGCTTCAGGGCTGTCGCGGGCTGTAGTTGCCCCTCGATGATAACGGCATTCTCGTCGGTGTCGTAGGCCGAGTTGTGCGGCGGCGCGCCCCGCGCCGGATCAGCCGGGGATGAGCGGGCCGACCGGGGCGGTGGTGGTGGCGTGCACCAGCAGTTCGGCGAGTTCGCCGGGACGGCTCAGGAACGGCGAGTGCGAGGTGTCGATGCTGAGTTGTTCGACGCCGAGGCGGTGCGCGACGGTATCGGCCAGCCAGCGTGGCATCGCCTGGTCCTGCAGGCAGACGATGAAACTGCGGGGCAGATCCGCGGCCCAAAAGTTGGGCACCGACACCGGGGCCACGGTGGTCTCGCCAAAGCGTTCCGGTCCCAACCGTTCGTAGGCCCAGCGGGCGGTGTGCTCGTCGCAGTCGTGGTAGAAGTAGCGCCACGCGCCCTCGAACTCGGCGAAGGTCATCGCCCCGTCGTCGGCGAAATGCAGGTATCCCAACATGTGTCCGACGTCGCCGTCGAGGGCGCCGTCCTCGGCGTTGGTCATGGTCATGGCTTCGGTGTAGCTGCGGCCCTCGCGGGGCAGCGCGGCGGCCAGATAGATGACGTGGCTGACCCGTTCGGGGGCGACGTCGACCCCGAGGGTGGCATCGAATCCGCCGCCGGAATGGCCGACGACGACGTCGCCGTCGTTGATCACCTCGGCGACGGCGGCGCGCCGATTGGCCAGCGTGGACTCCTCGTCGACCCGGGTGCCATGCCCGGGCAGGTCGACGGCGATCGCGTCGTGGCCGAGGCGGTGCAGCTCGTCGATGGTGCGGCTCCAGCACCACGACGCGTGAAAACCGCCATGCACCAGGACAAATCGCATCCCGCGACTCCTCGATTCGTTGCTGTCCGGCCGCTCGGACCTGACCATAACAGAGTTTCTACGTCTGTAGAAGGGACTTGGCGCGGACGGTGACCGCCCGGTTCCGGGCTACCGCCCGGCGCGTTGGTGACCTGCCGCGATGCCCGAGACCAGGGCGTGGAGCAGCTCGGCGAGTTCGGCCGCGGATTGCGGGGTGGGGTCCCCGAACGCCAGGCGGACCATCACCCCGTTGATGAAGGTCGTGACGGCGTAGGCCTGCTTTTCGATGAGCACCGGATCGGGCGGGTCGTCGCAGTTGGTGGCCGCCAGCGCCTCCTCGCTGAGGTCGACGAATCCGCGGACGGCCTGCTCGAAGGCGCCGGCCAGCTCACGATCCCGGTTCGCCTGCAGCGCCAACTCGTAGCGGGCCCGGGACCGGTTGAGCGCGCTGCCGCTGGACGACCGAATCACCAGGTCGGCCAACAGCGTCAACGTCGACACCGGCGGGTCGGTGGCGCGGGCTACGGACCGGAATTCGGCTTCGTCGAGGTCGGCAACACGGTCGGCGATACCGCGCAGCAACGACGAGCGGGTCGGGAAATACGAGGAGGTGGTGCCGTCGGGCAGCCCGGCGCGGCGTTCGACCATGCGGTGGGTCAGGCCGCGGGACCCGTGTTCGGCCAGCACATCGATGGCGGCGTCGCACAGTTGCCGCCGCCGCTCGTCGGCGTCAGGTTTTCGTTTGGTGGCGATGGCCGTAGCCTAATCCGGCCGGTTTGTGCCCGACCCCCGTCAACGGCGGTCGGGCTTGGACGGCGCCATCGAGTCGGCCAGCTCGCCCAGCAGCACCGGTACATCGAAGCGGGGCACCACCGCCTCGACCAGGACCAGTTTGTCCGGGTGCTGGGCGGCGGCGGTGAACGCCTCGTCGAGTTCGCCGTAGGTCTGCGCCCGAAACATCAGGTGGTTGGTCACCCCCAGCGCGGCGGGGATCTCCCGCCAGTTCCAGGCCACGATGTCGTTGTAGTAGGCGGTGGGGCCGTGGATGGCGCGCTCGACCGTGTAGCCGTCGTTGTTGACCACGACGATCACCGGCGATAGTCCCTCCCGGGAGAAGCCGCCCAACTCCTGCACGGTCAGCTGCGCGGCGCCGTCGCCGATCAGCAGCACCGGTCGGCGATCCGGGTGCGCCAGCCCGGCCCCCAGCGCGGCCGGCAGCGTGTAACCGATTGACGCCCACAGCGGTTGGCCGATGAAGGTCACCCCGCGGGGCAGCCGGTGGGCGGCCAGCCCGTAGAAGGAGGTGCCCTGATCGGCCAGCACCACGTTGCCCGGCGTCAACGCGTCGGCCAGCCGGTTCCACAGCATCTCCTGGGTCAGCGGCTGACCGGGTCCCGGGTCCGGCGGACGCACGTCGGTGCCGGTCGACGCGACCGGGGGAGAGGCGATACCCCGCTTGGTCAGGATGCCGGTCAGGGCCTGCAGCGCGGCGTCCAACTCCAGCGGTGCGAAAACCTCGCCGGCGACGGTGCTTTGGTGAGCGCCGACGTCGATGGTGCGCGCCGGATCGATGCGCTGGGTGAAAAAGCCGCTGACCATGTCGGTGAACATCACCCCCGCGGTCAGCAGTACCGGCGCCTGTTCGATCCCGCGGCGCACCGGCTCGGCGCTGGCCGCGCCGGCGTAGATGCCCAAAAAGTTGGGGGAACTCTCATCGACCAGGCTCTTGCCCCACATCAAGGTGGCGTGCGGCACCACATCGGCGGCCAGCAGCGCCTCCAGCTGCGGGACCGCGTCCAGCCGATGCACCAGAAAGTCGGCGAGCACCGTCAACTGGTGATCGCCAATGAGTTCGGTTGCCGCGTCGGTGAATAACGCCAGCGCGCGGGGACTGGTTCCGCCGGTGAAGCGGGGCAGCGGGGCCTGCGGGGGCTCGGCGGGGAACCGGGCCACGTCGGTGGCCAGCAGCAAGTAGCCGGGCCGTTTGCACTCCCGCACCTCCGCGAGCACCCGGTCGATCTCCCGGGTCGCCGTCGCCGGCGCAAGATTGGCTTGCGCGCAGGTGATTTCCCGGCTGATGCGCAGAAAATGCTCGAATTCTCCGTCGCCGAGCGAATGGTGCAGCGGCCGTCGGGCGGCCTGGGCGTCTTTGGCCGGCCCGCCGACGATGTGCACCACCGGCACGTACTCGGCGTAGGCGCCGGCGATCGCGTTGGCCGCCGACAGCTCGCCCACTCCGAACGTGGTGACCAGCGCGGACATACCGCGCAGCCGCCCGTACCCGTCGGCGGCGTAGCCGGCGTTGAGTTCGTTGGCCGCGCCGACCCAGCGCAGTCGCGGATGGGCGATGACGTGGTCGAGGAATTCCAGGTTGTAGTCGCCGGGGACGCCGAAGATTTCCGCGACGCCGAGTTCGGCGAGCCGGTCGAGTAGGTAGTCGCCGACGGTGTAGCGGGGATCGAGGGTAGTCACGACGCCGACGCTACCGGCGGCCGCCGGCCCGGTGCAGCGCAAATACCTGCGGTCGAGGCCCCGCCTGGCTAGGGTGCCTCCATGGCAGTGAAGGATTCCCGCGAAGTGGTCATCGAAGCCAGCCCGGAGGAGATCCTCGACGTCATCGCCGACGTCGAGGCCACCCCGACCTGGTCGCCGCAGTATCAGCGCGCCGAGGTGCTCGACACCTACGACAACGGCCGGCCCCGTCGGGTGAAGATGACGATCAAGGCCGCCGGTCTCACCGATGAGCAGGTGGTCGAATACAGCTGGGCGTCCGACAGTGTGAGTTGGACGCTGGAGTCGGCGGGGCAATTAAAGGCCCAGGACGCCAAGTACACCCTGACCCCGCAAGGCGACAAAACCAAGGTCCGGTTCGACATGGACGTCGACCCGTCGGTGCCGATCCCGGGCTTCCTGCTCAAACGCACCATGAAGGGCGGGATGGAGACCGCCACCGACGGGCTGCGTAAACAGGTGCTTAAGGTCAAGAAGGGCTGACCGGCCCGAGATCTGTTGGTGATCGTCAAACCGCGTCGGCAACCCCACCGGCTTATTAGCCTTGGGGGATAGTGGCTGTACGAGCATCGCGCGAAATCGTCATCGACGCGCCGCCAGAAGTGATCCTGGAGGTGCTGGCCGACATCCCTTCTGCGCCCTCATGGTCCTCGGTGCACAAGCGCGCCGAAGTCCTCGACCGCTATCCCGACGGCCGCCCGCACCACGTGAAGGTCACCGTCAAGGTGATCGGCATCGTCGATCAAGAAGTGCTGGAATACCACTGGGGGCCGGACTGGGTGTGTTGGGACGCCGACAAGACCTTCCACCAACATGGCCAGCACGCCGAATACACGCTGCGACCCGAGGGTCTCGACAAAACCCGGGTGCGGTTCACGATCACCCTGGAGCCGTCGGCGCCGCTGCCGGAGTTTCTGGTCAACCGGGGCCGCAAGAAGGTGCTCAACGCCGCGACCGAGGGGCTGCGCAGACGGGTGATGGCCGCGCAGGGCGCCGAGCGACGGGGCTGGTGATGGTGTGCGGGAACTGGCCGTGGCTACGCCGCGCGTTGTTCACAGCCCGGAGCCCAGCGCGTCCAGCCGGGCGATCGCCTCGTCGAGGGTGTCGTCGCGTTTGCAGAACGTGAAGCGCACCAGGTGATTCCACACGTCGGCGTGTGGGGCGTTCGGATCGCAGAACGCCGACATCGGGATGGCCGCCACCCCGACCCGGTGCGGCAGCTGTGCGCAAAACGTGGTGCTGTCGGCGTAGCCCAGCGGCCGCGGATCGGCGCACAGAAAGTAGGTGCCGAAGCTGTCGTGCACCCCGAACCCGATCCGGGCCAGCGCCATCGCCAACCGGTCGCGGCGGGCCTGCAGCGACGTCCGCAACGCCGCCACCCAGGCGTCCTCGGTGTTCAACGCGTGCGCCACCGCCGGCTGAAACGGCGCCCCGCCGACATAACTGAGGTACTGCTTGGCCGCCCGCACCCCGGCGAGCAGATCGGCGGGCCCGCACGCCCAGCCGATCTTCCAGCCGGTGCAGTTGAACATCTTGGCGGCGCTGGAGATGGTGACGGTGCGCTCGGCCATCCCGGCGAACCCGGCCAGCGGACGGTGCCGGCGGCCGTCATAGACCAGGTGCTCATAGACCTCGTCGGTGATGACCAGCAGGTCGGCGTCGACCGCGATCTGCGCGATCGCCGTCAGCTCGGCCTCGGTCAACACCATCCCGGTCGGGTTGTGCGGGGAGTTGACGATCAGCGCCGCGGTCTGCGGGGTCACCGCGGTGCGCAGCGCGTCGACGTCGAGGGCGAAACCGCGGCCGTCGGGCACCAGCGGCACCGTGACCCGGCGCGCGCCGGCCATCGCGACCACCGGGGAATAGGAGTCGTAGAACGGCTCGATCAGCACCACCTCGGCGCCGGGCTCGACCAGACCCAGCACCGCCGCCGCGATGGCCTCGGTGGCCCCCACCGTGACCAGCACCTCGGTGTCCGGGTCGTAGCCGATGCCGTGGTGCCGGCGGCGCTGCGCGGCGATCGCCTGCCGCAACGCGGGGATGCCGATGCCCGGCGGGTACTGGTTGACGCCGTCGGCGATGGCGTCCTGGGCGGCGCGCAGCATGGCCGGGGGCCCGTCCTCGTCGGGAAAGCCCTGGCCGAGGTTCACTGCGCCGATCCGCGCGGCCAGCGCCGACATCTCGGCGAACACCGTGGTGGCATACGGCCGCAGGCGGGACACCGTCATGGCTGTTGAGGGTATCGCCCCACCTCCCAACCAACAGGTTGATCGGCGCCCCTGTTAGGGTGGCGACCACGGGACTACCCTGCCAGCAGACGGACCCGCCAACCACTGAAGAGGAACGAGCCATGTCCGAAGAAGCCTTCATCTACGAGGCCATCCGCACCCCGCGCGGCAAGCAGAAGAACGGATCGCTGACCGAGGTCAAACCGCTGAACCTGGTCGTTGGTCTGATGGACGAGTTGCGATCCCGGTACCCCGACCTGGACCCCAACCTGATCAGCGACACCGTGCTGGGGGTGGTGTCGCCGGTCGGCGACCAGGGCGGCGACATCGCCCGCACCGCGGTGCTGGCCGCCGGCCTGCCCGAGACCACCGGCGGGGTGCAGCTCAACCGGTTCTGCGCGTCGGGGCTGGAGGCGATCAACACGGCCGCCGCCAAGGTGCGCGCCGGCTTCGACGACCTGGTGCTGGCCGGCGGTGTGGAGTCGATGAGCCGGGTGCCGATGGGCTCCGACGGCGGCGCCTGGGCCACCGACCCGGAGACCAACTACCGGATCGGTTTCGTGCCGCAGGGCATCGGCGCCGACCTGATCGCCACCATCGAGGGCTTCTCCCGCGACGACGTCGACGCCTACGCGCTGCGCAGCCAGCAGAAGGCCGCCGAGGCCTGGTCGGGCGGCTACTTCGCCAAGTCGGTGGTCCCGGTGCGCGACCAGAACGGCCTGGTCATCCTCGACCACGACGAGCACATGCGCCCGGACACCACCCTGGAGGGGCTGAGCAAACTCAAGACCGCGTTCGACGGCATCGGTGAGATGGGCGGCTTCGACGACGTGGCGCTGCAGAAGTACCACTTCGTCGAGAAGATCAACCACGTCCACACCGGCGGCAACAGTTCCGGCATCGTCGACGGCGCCGGGCTGGTGCTGGTCGGTACCGAGAAAGCCGGCAAGGCCGCCGGCCTGACCCCACGGGCCCGCATCGTCGCGGCCGCCACCAGCGGCGCCGACCCGGTCATCATGCTGACCGGCCCCACCCCGGCCACCCGCCGGGTGCTGGACCGCGCCGGCATGACCGTCGACGACATCGACTTGTTCGAGCTGAACGAGGCGTTCGCGTCGGTGGTGCTGAAGTTCCAGAAGGACCTCAACATCCCGGACGAGAAGCTCAACGTCAACGGTGGCGCCATCGCGATGGGCCACCCGCTGGGCGCCACCGGCGCCATGATCACCGGCACCATGGTCGACGAGCTGGAGCGCCGGGGTGCCCGCCGGGCGCTGGTCACGCTGTGCATCGGCGGCGGCATGGGCGTCGCCACCATCATTGAAAGAATCTGAGAGGGTTTCCACCGTGGCAGAGAACACCATTCAGTGGGATAAAGATGCCGACGGCATCGTCACGCTGACGTTGGACGACCCAACCGGGTCGGCCAACGTGATGAACGAGCACTACACCGAATCCATGCACAACGCGGTGCAGCGCCTGGTGGCGGAGAAGGACTCGATCACCGGGGTGGTGATCACCAGCGCCAAGAAGACGTTCTTCGCCGGGGGTGACCTCAAGGCGATGATCAACGTCGGCCCGGAGAACGCCGGCGAGGCGTTCGACCAGGTGGAGAACATCAAGGCCGATCTGCGCGCGCTGGAGACGCTGGGCAAGCCGGTGGTGGCCGCCATCAACGGCGCGGCGCTCGGCGGCGGCCTGGAGATCGCGCTGGCCTGCCATCACCGCATCGCCGCCGACGTCAAGGGCAGCGTCTTGGGCCTGCCCGAGGTGACGCTGGGTCTGCTGCCCGGCGGCGGCGGGGTCACCCGCACCGTGCGGATGCTGGGCATCCAGAACGCGTTCATGAACGTGCTGAGCCAGGGCACCCGGTTCAAGCCGGCCAAGGCCAAGGAGATCGGCCTGGTCGACGAGGTGCTGGGCAGTGTCGAGGAGTTGGTGCCGGCCGCCAAGGCCTGGATCAAGGCCAACCCGGACTCGCACACCCAGCCGTGGGACGCCAAGGGCTACAAGATGCCCGGCGGCACCCCGGCCAGCCCGGCGCTGGCGGCGAACCTGCCCGCGTTCCCGGCGCTGCTGAAAAAACAGCTCAAGGGTGCGCCGATGCCGGCGCCGCGGGCCATCCTGGATGCCGCGGTCGAGGGCGCCCAGGTGGACTTCGACACCGCCAGCCGCATCGAAAGCCGGTACTTCACCCAGTTGGTCACCGGCCAGGTCGCCAAGAATATGATCCAGGCGTTCTTCTTCGACCTGCAGCACATCAACGGTGGCGGCAGCCGCCCGGACGGCATCGGGCAGACCCCGATCAAAAAGATCGGTGTGCTGGGCGCGGGCATGATGGGCGCCGGGATCGCCTACGTGTCGGCCAAGGCCGGTTACGACGTGGTGCTCAAGGACGTGTCGACCGAGGCCGCGCAGAAGGGTAAGGGCTACTCCGAGGGCCTGGAGGCCAAGGCGCTCAAGCGGGGCAAGACCACCGAAGAGAAGTCCAAGGCGCTGCTGGACCGGATCACCCCCACCGGCGACGCCGCCGATTTGGCCGGGGTCGACTTCGTGATCGAGGCGGTGTTCGAGAACCAGGAACTCAAGCACAAGGTGTTCCAGGAAATCGAGGACGTCGTCGAGCCCAACGCGCTGTTGGGGTCCAACACCTCGACGCTGCCGATCACCGGGCTGGCCACCGGGGTCAAGCGGCAGGAGGACTTCATCGGGATCCACTTCTTCTCACCCGTCGACAAGATGCCGCTGGTGGAAATCATCAAGGGCGAGAAGACCTCCGACGAGGCGCTGGCCCGGGTGTTCGACTACGTGCTGGCGATCAACAAGACCCCGATCGTGGTCAACGATTCCCGCGGCTTCTACACCTCCCGGGTGATCGGCACCTTCATCAACGAGGCGATCGCCATGCTCGGTGAGGGTGTGGAGCCGGCCAGCATCGAACGGGCCGGCAGCAAGGCCGGCTACCCGGCGCCGCCGCTGCAGCTGTCCGACGAGCTCAACATGGAGCTGATGGCCAAGATCGCCAAGGCCACCCGCGAAGGTGTGGAGGCCGCCGGCGGGACGTACGAGGGGCACCCGGCCGAGGCCGTCGTCACCAAGATGATCGAGCTGGGCCGGCCGTCGCGGTTGAGCGGCAAGGGTTTCTACGAGTACGCCGACGGCAAGCGGGTCGGGCTGTGGCCGGGTCTGCGTGAGACGTTCAACTCCGGCTCGTCGACGCCGCCGCTGCAGGACATGATCGACCGGATGCTGTTCGCCGAGGCGCTGGAAACCCAGAAGTGCCTCGACGAGGGCGTGTTGACGTCGACCGCCGACGCCAACATCGGCGCGATCATGGGCATCGGGTTCCCGCCGTGGACCGGTGGCACCGCGCAGTACATCGTCGGCTACCCCGGCGGTAAGGCTGGGTTCGTGGCCCGGGCCAAGGAGCTGGCCGCCAAGTACGGCGACCGGTTCAACCCGCCGGCGTCGCTGACGTAATCAGCGCGAGCAGACGCAAAAGCCCCCAAAACAACGTCGTTTTGGGGGCTTTTACGTCTGCTCGGCGGCTACTGGCGCTGCAACAGGTAGCTGCGCGCCTCGAATCGGGCCGCGAACCTGCCGGCGAGTCTGTTGTCGGGGGTCCACCGCGGTTCATCCGCCGCCGCCAGCAGCGCCCACCCGGGTGTGAATCGGCGTTCGATCTCCGCCTGATCGGTTCCCGGCGGTCCGAAACCGCTACCGCGTTTAAAGGCGATCATCAGCAGCCGCGCCGCCGGGGCGGCCGCCGCGGTGATCTCTTGAACGTAGAGGTCACGATCGCCGTCGCTCATACCGTGAAAGCAGCCGTTGTCCACGATCACCTGGAACCCCGAACCGACCCCGGCCTGGCGCAAATGTGTGACGTCGCCGTGAACGAAATTCACCGTTGCGTCGGCGGCGCGGGCCTTGGCGCGGGCCCGGTCGACCGCTTTGGGCGTGAAGTCGATGCCGGTGACTTGCCACCCGTGTTGGGCCAGGTAGATCGATGTGTCTCCGGTGCCGCAGCCGACGTCGAGCGCCGATCCGGGCGGCAGCGCGGGCGTGTCCGCGGTCCCCTCGACGAGGTGGCGCAGGCCCGCCGCCAGCGGATGACCGTCCCACGGGGTAAAGCCGATGGTGTAGAAGACCCGAAACAGGGCGTGCCGCGAAGCCATGTCACCACGGTATTCCTTTGCCGGTGCCGACTAAAGATCCCGAAGCGCGGCCCACCCAGCCGGCCACCGGAACAGCGGGATTCGCCACTCCAGGCACCTGCCGGCACCTACCATGACCGGGGTGTGGGACCTCGGGCGTACCGCATCCCGAATGCTGGACCTGCTGCGTCGCATCCTGAACTATCGGGTGAGCGTCGCGGCGCTGATCGAGGTTGCCCTGTGGCTCGCGGTTCCCTATATCACCGCGGGCCTGGCGTGGTTGTTCTTCCATCCCGATGCCGTTCAGCGCGTCCAAACCCAATTGGAGCAGCAGTTCCATGTCCCGTCCGGCAGCGACTATGAAGTGGCCCTGGGCGCCGCGACGTTGCTGTGGCCGGCGGTGCTGTTGCTGCCCTCCGACGCGTGCGCCCGATGACGGCGGCGGTGGCTGGGCCGGGTGGTCAGCCGGTGGCGGCGGAGGCTCCGGCGCGGCGACCGGAGAACACGCAGTCGGCGATGGAGAGGCCGCTGACGTAGGACTCCGAACAGACGCCGACGGCGGTGCGGCCCGCGCTGAATAGGCCCGGAATCGGATTGCCAGCGGCGTCGAGGACGGCCCCGGTGTCCTCGGCGACCCGGATGCCGCCGAGGGTGAGCATCGGCGTCGGGCAGAGCAGACTGGGGCGCACCGAGATGTTCATCAGGGTGAACGGCCCCCGGTCGATTCGGCGGCAGAAGTGGGCCGGCTTGCCGACGGGATCCGTTGTCCCCGAGTCGATGGCGTCATTGTGGGCTTTGACGGTCGCCAGCAGGCCTTCGGGGTCGACGCCGGCTGCCTGGGCGACGTCCGCCAGTGAGTGCCCACGCACCGCATCGGCAAACATCAATGCGGCGGCCTGCGCACGCTGGAACCACAGTGTCTGCGTGAGCAGTTGGCGTTTGGCTTCCGCCATCAGGTTCGCGTCGGCGAGGATCCAGCCCTTCCCGCCGTGGTTCTTGATCATCGCCCGCCCGAGGGCGGCACCGTAGCGACTTTCGTCGATGATCCGCTGACCTTTGTCGTCGACCACGATCGAGGAGATGAACGCGCTCGGCGGGGTGATGAAGCGCCATGCCGAGACGTTGTCCATGTGCGCGGTAATGGCTCCCACGTTCTGGGCCAGCGCGATACCGCTGCCGTCATCGCCGCTGGTACCCAGCGGTAGGCCGTGGCTGAATTCCGGTGCGTATCGTTCCCGCCAGTCCGTGTTGGCGATGAAGCCGCCGGCGCAGACGATGACCCCGTGTCGGGCCACGATCCGGACGGGCCGAGCGTAGCGGCGTTCGAGTGCGGCCAGTCGACGGTCCATCGCCTGGCGCAGCGGCGGGTAGTACACGCCCGGCTTGGTCGACAGCGCGGCCATCGCCGTGTAGGCGCGGCGGATGTGTCGCGGTGCGTGTTGCATGGTCATCGCCTCGACCCCGGTCACCCGGCCGGACGAATCCTGCAGCAGCGTGGTGACTTTCGTGTGGGGCCGGAAGTCAACGCCGAGTGCGCGGGCCGAGCGGGCCAGCGGCGCATACAGTTTCTTTCCGGATGTGCCTTTTCCTTTGACCCGGTGGCCGCGTTGCACCGGCGGGGTGTGGGAGGAGAACGCGCCGGCGTTCTCGCTGCCGGAGTGATACAGGTAGTACCGGTTGTTCGGGAACGACGTCTTGTACGGGCACAGCGATCCATCGAACGGAACCCCATGGCGCTGCAGCCAGTCGATCATCTCCGGGCTGGTGCGGACGAACCGTTCCAGCGTCGGCGGGCTGACGGCGTCGCCGACCTCCAGGCGAAGGTAAGCCAGCATCTGTTCGACGGTGTCGGCCACCCCGGCCTGCCGCTGCACCGAAGTGCCGGCGCCGGCGTAGATGATGCCGCCGGAGATCGCGGTCGCACCACCGCCGTTCGAGCGATCCAGCGCGATGACCTCGGCGCCCAGTTCGCGTGCGGTTATCGCCGCGGAGGTGCCCGCCGCGCCGAAGCCGACGACAACCACGTCAGTCGTCGTGGTGCTGACCTCCGAGGTCGCCCGAATCACGCATGGCCCCTTTGATGTGCTGGATCGTCCCGCCAATATAACAGCCTCTAGTACGGAAGCAATCGGGTCTGACCAGGTATGCGAATCATTTCGGTGATCAAACAGAAACGTGTTCCATTCCGGCAATGGCGCGCCAACAGGCGGTGCCCGGCGACAGCGGCGGTGACCGCCGAGAATGCCGACTTCGACGGTGCCGCGCGGCTGTTAACGTTTCTGTCGACCCTGTGCTTGGCGGAAGGACACCCGTGAGCTACCCACCATCGGGCTACCCGCCGCCGGGCGGGTATGGACAGCAACCCTCCGGCGGCCACTACCCGCCACCGCAATCCGGTGCGCAGGGGTATTGGCAAGCCCCGCCGCAGGGTTCGGGGTGGTCGGGCTACGGCGAGGCCCCGCCCCAGTTCGGCGGGCCACCGCCGGGCGGCAACAACAACGGGAAGTGGGTCCTGTTCACCGTCGCCGCCGTGGTCGTTGTCGCGCTGCTCGTCGGCGGGCTGCTGTGGGGACTCAACAACAAGTCGAGCCACACCGCCGCGCAGACGACCACCAGCCAGCGGCCGACGTCCACCACCCGGCCGACCTCGACCACCAGCACCACCACCACGGCCACCAGCACCAGTCAGGCGGCGTCGGCGCCGGGTGACTGCAACGGCATCCCGCGGCAGCCGGGACCGCAAACCCCGGCGGGCTGGCAGCCGGTGGTCGGCCCCCGCCACCTGGCCTACGATGTGCCAGCCGAATGGAAAGTCTTGAGCTGCACCACCTTGGTGGGCTGGGAGAAGCCGTGCCCGGACGGCCCGTTCGGTTACTGTCCGATCCGCACCATGAGCGGGGCCGCCGAATTGGCGGGCTCGGAATGCCCGAAGGACAGCCGCGCGATTACCGGGGAGCCCGCCAACAGCAGCGTCAGCGACATCAACCAGTCCGTGCGCTCGGAATCAGAGCTGGTGCAAGACATCTACACCTCCCGAAGCGGTCACGTGCCCACGGTGTCGCTGGGCCAGCCGCGGCAATTGACGGTCGGTGGGGCGCCGGCCGTGCAGCTGGTCGCCACCGTGACCGATATCGAATCCGATCTGTGCACCGGGTCGTCGGCCCTGCACTCCATGGTGGCGACGACGGTGCCCGGCCAGGACGGCACGGTGTTGTTCGTGATCTCGTTGCAGCAGGGCTACCCGGGCGCACCCGACCCCGGCCTGATCGACCAACTGGTCGCCACGCTGCGCCGGGTCTAACGCCGAGCAGTCCCCCGTGCGGGAGGTGCCCCCAGCAAAATCCCCTAAAACCCGGGTGTTTGGGGGGCTTTTGCGTCTGCTCGCGGGGGAGCGCCGGCGACCTAGATCGCCGGGCCCAGCAGGTCGTCGGCGTCGCGGATGACGTAGCCGTAGCCCTGCTCGGCCAAAAACCGCTGCCGGTGCGCGGCGTATTCGGCGTCCAGGCTGTCGCGGGCCACCACCGAGTAGAAGATGGCGCCGCCGCCGTCGGCCTTGGGCCGCAGCAGCCGACCCAGCCGCTGCGCCTCCTCCTGGCGGGACCCGAACGTGCCCGAAACCTGCACCGCCACCGAGGCTTCCGGCAAGTCGATGGAGAAGTTGGCCACCTTGGACACCACCAGGGTGGACACCTCGCCGCGCCGGAACGCGTCGAACAGCGCCTCGCGCTCGGCGGTCTTGGTCGAGCCCTGAATCACCGGGGCGTCCAGCTGCTCGCCCAGTTCCTCGAGCTGATCCAGGTAGGCGCCGATCACCAGCGTCTGCTCGCCGGGATGCCGGCTCAGGATCGAACGGACCACCGCGACCTTGGAATGCACGGTCGAGCACAGCCGGTAACGTTCCTCCGGCTCGGCGGTGGCATAGGCCATCCGCTCGCTGTCGGTCATCGTCACCCGCACCTCGACGCATTCGGCCGGCGCGATCCAGCCCTGGGCCTCGATATCCTTCCACGGCGCGTCGTAGCGCTTGGGCCCGATCAGGGAGAACACGTCACCCTCGCGGCCGTCCTCGCGGATCAACGTGGCGGTCAGGCCCAGCCGCCGCCGCGACTGCAGGTCGGCGGTCATCCGGAACACCGGCGCCGGCAGCAGATGCACCTCGTCGTAGATGATTAGCCCCCAGTCGCGGCTGTCGAACAGCTCCAGGTGCCGGTATTCGCCCTTGGTACGCCGGGTGATCACCTGGTAGGTGGCGATGGTGACCGGGCGGATCTCCTTGCGCTCGCCGGAGTACTCGCCGATCTCCTCCTCGGTCAGCGACGTGCGGGCCACCAGCTCGCGCTTCCACTGCCGGCCGGCGACGGTGTTGGTGACCAGGATCAGCGTGGTGGCCCCGGCCTTGGCCATCGCCGCCGCGCCGACCAGCGTCTTGCCCGCCCCGCAGGGCAGCACCACCACCCCGGAGCCGCCGGACCAGAACGAGTCGGCCGCCATCTCCTGGTAGTCGCGCAGCTGCCAGCCGTCTTGGCGCAGGCTGATCGGGTGCGCCTCGCCGTCCACGTAGCCGGCCAGGTCCTCGGCCGGCCAGCCGATCTTGAGCAGCATCTGCTTGACCCGGCCCCGTTCGCTGGGATGCACGACGACGGTGTCGTCGTCGATGCGGGCCCCCAGCATCGGGGTGATCTTCTTGTTGCGCAGCACCTCTTCGAGCACCGCGCGGTCCAGGCTGACCAGGGTCAGGCCGTGCGCCGGGCTCTTCACCAGCTGCAGCCGCCCGTACCGGGCCATGGTGTCGACGATGTCGACCAGCAGCGGCTGCGGCACCGCGTAACGCGAAAAGCTGACCAGCGCGTCGACCACCTGCTCGGCGTCGTGGCCGGCGGCGCGGGCGTTCCACAACGCCAGCGGGGTGATCCGGTAGGTGTGCACGTGCTCGGGGGCGCGTTCCAGCTCGGCGAACGGCGCGATGGCCGCGCGCGCCGCGCCGGCCAGCTCGTGGTCCACCTCGAGCAGCACCGTCTTGTCGGACTGCACGATCAGGGGTCCGTCAGTCATGGTGCCCATTATCCGGAGTGCGCCGCTCTTCCTCATCGCTGCGCTTTGCCTCGTCGTCGGCGGCGGTCACCGCGGTGATGCGGTGAATGGCGAAATCGCGCATCCGCCCCGACGCGGAGTCGAACGCCACCAGCTGCCCGCCGGCCACGGTGAGCGGGGACACCACCCGTTGGGTGGCCACCCCGGCCGGGTCCAGGTAGCTGATCACCACCGGCTGGTCGTGGCGCACCGCCCGCTGCAACAGCGACATGGTGACCGCCGGGTCGACGCGCATGTTGGCGAACGGCGCCGCGGTGACCTTGCGCAGCACCGCGACGACGGCGCCCAAGGTTTCGCTGGTCGGGCGGGTGGTCGGGGGATGCACTCGACGTTGCTGCGGGGTGGGCACCCGGGCGCCGCGCGGCCGCAAATCGACGATCGCGCCGGAGGCGTCCTCGGCGGCCGGGGCGAACCCGGCGTCGCGCAACGCCGCCAGCAAATCGGCGATCGGCGCCTGCGACACCGCCACCGTCGGCGCCAACACCCGCAGCCCCAACTGTTCGGCCGCCGGCACGGCCACCGCCTGGGCCAGCAGCGTCGGGTCCTCGCAGCGCACGAACGCGGCCGCCATCCCGATCCGCAGCTGCCCGTGTCGGCGCGCCACATCGTCGATCAGGTAGGTCAGGCCCTGGGGCACGGGTGTCTTGGAGTGCTTCTCAAAAAACGCACGCAACCCGCCGCCGGTGCGCCCGATGTCCAGCGCGTGCCGGATGCTCTGCTCGCTGACCCGGTAGACCATCGCGGCGCCGGCCGATTCGACGGTGGCGACGGTGGCCAACTCGTCGGCGAGGTCGCGTTCCAGCGGCCCGGGCACCACGACGGTCAAATCGGCTTGGACCAGGAAGTGGTCGATCGGTTTGGGCAACGCGCGGGTCATCGCGTCGACGACGGCGGCGACATCCGCCCGGTCCACCAGCGCCCGACCCGGGCTGCTGATCGCCCCGCGCCCCACCAGCCCCACCGCATGCGCCTCGTCCAGCAGGTCGGCGACCGGCCCGGGCTGCAGCCGGTTCGACCAGCGCGGCCGGCGCCACACCAGGGTCGCCGACGCCGAATGCGGGTCCACCCCGGCGCCGGGCGGCAGCGCGGCCAGCATCTCCAGCAGCAGCCGGCGATCCAGCGGGGCCGCCGTGGAATACAGCGAATGCGTCAGCGCCCCATAGGGTTTGCCGTCGGGGCCGCGGGTGCCGATCAGGTTCGGTCGGGCCAGCAGGTCCAGCCAGGTGCTGGCCACCAGATGCCAGCGGTCGGCGGTGGGCGCCTCCACGAACCGGTCGGCGGCCACCGTCGGCGCCCAAAACGGTCCGATACCGTCGGCCGGCTCCGGGTCGGGGATGCCGACCGCGATCAGCCCGGCCGCCGCCGCGAGCTGCAGCAGCAGGCCCAGCCGGACCTCGTCGATGCCGGTGACCTTGGCCAGCCGCTTGACCTCGCGGACCCCCAGGCCGCCGCTGCGCAGCTCGGCGACCGGGGCCGCGCTCAACGTGCCCAGCAGCACCTCGAGTTCGCGCAGCAGATCCAGGGCGGCGCCGGCCGCCGCGGCGTCGGCGTCGGCCGCGGTGGTGGTGGACACCACCGGATCGGGGGCCACCAGCTGCCCCGGCCCGGGGTTCTCGCCGCGCAGCACCTGCCCGACGTGCCGGGGCAAGATCACCGTCTCGTCGTCGATCTGGCGCAGCAGCCCCGCCGCCAACAGCCGCGGCACCGGGTGGTCCGGCGGGGCGTCCGGCCCGGCGTCGCGGGTGCGCCCCAGCGGCGAGCCCTGCACCAACCGGTTCAGCAGCTCCAGCTGGGCGTCGTCGAGGTCGTCGAGCAGCGCCGCGATCTGCTCGCCGGTGCGGGAGGGGTCCTCCAGGGTCACCTGACCGGGGTGCCACGGCAGTCCCGCACCGGCGTCACCGGCCACCCGGACGACGGACTCACCCCAGACCAGCGCCCGTTCGGCCAGGTCGTCGAGGGCGGCCAGCACCTCGGCCTCCGGCGCCTTGTCCCCGATCGACGCCACCAGCTTGGCCACCGGCACCGGGGTGGTGTTGGCCTGCAGCACCAGCAAGGCGTCGAGCACCGCCAGCCGCAGGAAGTCCAACTCGTCGGTCGCGGCCTTGATCGACTGGCGGGCCTGAGCCCGCGCCGCAAGCGCCGCGATGCTGCCCGGCGGCGGCTGCGCCAGATCCGGGCGCAACTCCAGCAGCCGGATCAGCCGCTCGTCAGGCAGGTCGGCCAGCCAGGACCCCAGCGGGATGCCCTGGGTGTGTTTGGTCATTGCTGACCAGCGTAAAGCAGCTGCCCAGCCGTCCGTTCTCCCGCGCGACCTGTCAGAATGGGTCTCGTGGCTGACATCGCTGACAACAAGGCGCAAAAGACCAGGTACGTCGACCCCGGCTGGCCGGCGACGGGCCCCGACGACCACGCGGTGAGCGAGACGCACAGCGACCGCACCGGGGCGCTGTCGCCGTTCGGGGATGTGGAGTTCCCGCTGCCCTCCGACGACCTGCCCTACCTGCACCCGGTCACGGTCGTCAACCAGTAGGTGGTGACTGCCATGTCTGCGGCGGCCGAACCACCCGGGCAGGCCGCGGGCCCGCTGTCGCACATCGATGAGCGGGGAGCGGCGCACATGGTCGACGTCACCGAGAAGGGCGCCACCCGGCGCACCGCGGTCGCGGCCGGCACCTTCCGCACCTCCGCGCAGGTGGTGGCGCTAATCTCGACCGGCGGGCTGCCCAAGGGCGATGCTTTGGCCACCGCACGACTGGCCGGGATTATGGCCGCCAAACGCACCAGCGAGCTGATCCCGCTGTGTCACCAGCTGGCGCTCACCGGCGTCGACGTGGATTTCACCGTCGGCGAATCCGACATCGACATCACCGCGACGGTGCGCAGCACCGACCGCACCGGGGTGGAGATGGAGGCGCTGACCGCGGTCAGCGTGGCCGGGCTGACGCTGTTCGACATGATCAAGGCGGTGGATCCGGCCGCCCGCATCGACGATGTCCGGGTGCTCCGCAAGGAGGGCGGCAAAACCGGGACGTGGGTGCGGTGATGGCGACCCGATCCGCGCGCATCGTGATCGCCTCCACCCGGGCGGCCGCCGGCACCTACGAGGACCGGTCCGGGCCGATCATCGCCGACTGGCTGGCCCAGCGCGGGTTCGCGCCGGTGCAACCGCAGGTGGTCGCCGACGGCGAGCCGGTCGGGCAGGCGTTGCGCGACGCCGTCGGCGCCGGCGTCGATGTGGTGATCACCTCGGGGGGCACCGGGATCTCGCCGTCCGACGACACCCCGGCCCAGACGGCGGCGGTACTGGACTATGAGATCCCCGGCTTGGCCGACGCGATCCGGCGGTCGGGGCTGCCCAAGGTCCCCACCTCGGTGCTGTCCCGCGGGCTGTGCGGGGTGGCCGGCCGCACCCTGATCGTGAACCTGCCCGGCTCGACCGGGGGGGTGCGGGACGGTCTGGGGGTGCTGGCCGACGTGCTGGATCACGCGCTGGACCAACTGGCCGGCGGTGACCACCCGCGATGACGCGCGCCGACGTGCTGCGGGCGGCGGTCACCGACCAGCCGATCGTGCTGACCGACCACGAGGAACTGGTGGGTCATCAGGCCGCGGGCGCCGTCGTCGGGTTTGTCGGCATGATCCGCGACCACGACCACGGGCAGCAGGTGACGCGGTTGGAGTACTCCGCGCATCCGACCGCCGCGCAGGTGATGGCCGAGGTGGTGGCCGAGGTCGCCGCGTCCGCCCCGGGGGTGCGGGCGATCGCGGCCAGCCACCGGATCGGCGCCCTGCAGATCGGCGAGGCGGCGCTGGTGGCGGCGGTGGCCGCCGATCACCGCCAAGCCGCGTTCGCGACCTGCGCGCGGCTGGTCGACACCATCAAGGAGCGGCTACCGGTGTGGAAGCACCAGTTCTTCGCCGACGGCACCGACGAATGGGTCGGTTCGGCCTAGATACGCGCCGCGCCGCTCACCCCGACGCCGAACGTGCGCTGGTGGCGGAAATCCGGGCGGATTCCCGCCGTACGTGCACACTCGGCGCGAGAAGCGAGCCGGCGAGAAGAGAACGACGCGCCCAGTCGACTTACTGCGCCGGTTCGGCCTAAGCGCCGGTTACTGCTGGGCGAAGTTGGTCAACGCGTCGTTGCCGGCCACGTTCTGGGCCTGGATGGCCTGCCACAACTGCGCGACGTAGCCGAGATCCGGGCTGGCGCCGGTCGGGTCGACGGGCAGGCTGTTCGGGTCGGGCATCTGCATGCCGCCGGGCAGCCCGGCGGGTGTCTCGCCGGACATCACCTGGTTGGCGACATCGAACACCGGCGCCGGCACCGACGCCAGGGCGGGGGCGCCCGCGGTGGCCGGGTCGAGCGGGGGCGCGGGCAGCGCCGGATCGGTCAGTGCCGGCGCCTGCGGCACGGTGTGCAGCGCCCACTGCCGGGTGTCCGGCTGCGCGGGGCCGTCGGACTCGTCGTAGGTCCAGTCCGTCTCGACAATGGCCGGGTCCTCGGCGGGCGGCGCTTCATCGACGGGCGGCAGGTCCTCCGGCGCCGGGGGGAGGTCTTCGGGGGCCGGGGCTAACTCCTCGGGCGCCGGGGGCAGGTCTTCGGGCGCCGGCGGCAGGTCCTCGGGCGGCATGGGGTTGTCCATCGCCACCGGCTCACCGTCGACGGCCGGGGCCTCGGCCGGTGCCTCCACCGGGACCTCGCGCGGCGTCGGCGCGCCCAACCCGTGGCCGCACACCGGCCAGGCGCCGCGGCCCTGGGTGGCGAGCACGTGCTCGGCGATGGCGATCTGCTGCTCCCGGGTGGCCTGGTGCGCGGACGGCGCGTATTTGCCGCCGCCGTGCGCGGCCCAGGTGCTCGGCGAGAACTGCAGCCCGCCCTGGTAGCCGTTGCCGGTGTTGATCGACCAGTTGCCGCCGGCCTCGCAGCGCGCGACCTGGTCCCATTCGCCGTCGGTCGCCGCGGCGGCATGGCCAGCGAGAGCGAAACCGCCGCCACCGATCACCGCTCCGGTGAAGGCGATCTTGGCGACGCTGATATTCGAAGGGCTGGGCTTACGATGCCGTCCGCTCATACGCCGGTGATGTCCTCTCTGCCACGCCCGCGAGGTCAGCTGTCGGGTTCGGGCTGGAGAGGTAGCCCGGCCGGTATCGCCGTATGGCGACTTCGGCTTCACCCCAAGGGGCCGTAAACGGCCCCAGGTCCTATTTCGGTGGACCGGTGGGTCCCCCGCCTCCATCCGCGATGTTGTCGGTGGTGTCCCCGCCCACCGGATGGAGCTCGGCGTTATGGGCGGAGAAGGCTTGCCGCTGATTACGGGCGGCCGGCCCGGACAAGACGGTAACGGGTTCCGGCGATCCCGTCACCTATCGCGGAATTTCGTGTTTCGCGCGCCGGCCGTCGGCAAAACTCCAGGACGCCGCCGCATGAGCGCAGGTCAGGGCGTTGCTAACTCCGTCGTTGCACAGTCGTGACCATTCCGTTATGTGACGCAAATCACCTCAGCCGCCGGCAAACGGCGGCAGCACATCGACCGTGTCACCCGAGTGCAGCACGGCGGCATGGTCGCGCACGGCGACTTCGTCGCACAGATAGGAACAGCGCGGCAGCACCGCCGCCAGCCGCGCATCCCGGTCGGCGAGGGTCTCGACCAACTGGGCCACGGTGGCGCCGGGCGGCAGGGTGATGGTGTCGGTGTCGGTGCCCGCCGCGGCCCGCGCGGCGGCGAAGTAGCGGACGGTGACCTGGACGCCGACGGCTTGCTCGGGCATGTCAGCCTCCGATCGCGCTCATCGGACGATCCGGTTGGATAAAACCCGGATCGTTGATGCCGTGCCCGGGCAGTTTGCGCCACATCGCGGCCCGCCAGGCCGCCTCGATCGCGGCGTCGTCGGCGCCGCCGCGCAGCAGGGCGCGCAGATCGGTCTCCTCGCGGGCGAACAAGCAGTTGCGGAGCTGTCCGTCGGCGGTCAGCCGGGTGCGGTCGCACGTCGCGCAGAACGGATGCGACACCGAGGCGATGACGCCGACCTTGCCGGCGGGGGTGTCCGGGCCCTCGTCGACCAGCCACAGCTCGGCCGGCGCCGAACCGCGCGGTGCCGGGTCGGGCCGCAGCCGGAAATGCGGCCGCAGCGCCGCCAGCACCTCATCGGCGGTCAGCGCGGCACCCCGCTGCCATTGGTGCCCGGCGTCCAGCGGCATCTGCTCGATCACCCGTAACTGGTAGCCGTGCTGAAGGCAGAACCGCAGCAGGTTCACCACGTCGTCGCGGCCGGTGGTCGGATCGAGCACGGCGTTGACTTTGATCGGCCCCATGCCGGCCCGCTGGGCCGCCTCCAGGGCGGCCAGCACGTCGGGCAGCCGATCCCGCCGGGTGATCGCCGCAAAGTGGGCCCGGTCCACGCTGTCCAGCGACACATTGATCCGGTTCAGGCCCGCCGCCACCAGGGCGTCCGCCCGGTGGGCGAGGCCCAGCCCGTTGGTGGTCAAGGCGATCTCCGGGCGGGGCCGCAGGCGCGCGGTGGCGGCCACCACCTCCTCGAGGTGACGGGCCAGCAGCGGCTCGCCGCCGGTGAACCGCACGCTGGTGATGCCCAGTCGGGTGACGCCGAGCCCGATCAGCCGGATCAGTTCGTCGGGTTGCAGCAGATGCTGGCTGGGCAGCCAGTCCAGCCCCTCGGCCGGCATGCAGTATGTGCACCGCAGATTGCAGCGGTCGGTCAGCGACACCCGGAGGTCGGTGGCCACCCGCCCGTAGGTGTCCACCAGCGGACCGGAGGCGGGGGCGGCGCCGACGTCGTCGACGCCCTCGCGGCGCGGCACCGTCGGTAAGCCCAGGGTGGTCAGTGTCATGTCGGCACCCGTTCGGATCGGCTCGGCGCGTCGACGGGAACGATCTGCTTGCCCAGCGGCACCAGCGATACCGGGATCAGTTTGAGGTTGGCCAGCGCCAACGGGATGCCGACGATGGTGAGCGCCATCGCCACCGCGCTCACCAGGTGCCCGATGGCCAGCCAAATGCCGAACAAAAGTATCCAGATGATGTTGCCGATCAGCGCCCCGGGGCGGGGGCCCGGCTTGTCGACGATGGTGCGGCCGAACGGCCACAGGGCGTAGGCGGCGATACGCAGCGCGGCAAAGCCGAACGGGATGGTGATGATCAGCACGAAACAGACGAGCGCGGCGATCAGGTATCCCAGGGACAGCCACAGCCCGCCGAAGATCAACCAGATCACGTTCAGAACTAGGCGCATATCTCCTCCCGCGGTACCGCCAGCCTACCGAGTAAACCGGGGTGCTCAACGGAGCGCCATCCGAGTAGGATCCCAGTCATCGCGTCCTGCGCAGGCGGGACGCTTCATTATGTTGCCCAGCGATGTGGCCCGTCAGACAAGCAGGTGAGACCAGTGCCGACCGGCAAGGTGAAGTGGTACGACGCCGAAAAGGGATTCGGCTTCCTATCGCAAGAGGACGGTGAGGACGTCTATGTCCGCTCGTCCGCGCTGCCCGCGGGCGTCGAAGGTCTGAAGGCCGGCCAGCGCGTCGAATTCGGGATGGCCGCCGGTCGCCGCGGACCGCAGGCGTTGAGCCTCAAGCTGATCGACCCGCCGCCGAGCGTGGCCCGGGCGCGCCGCGACGGTCCCGCCGAGCACAAGCACAGCCCCGATGAACTGCACGGCATGGTCGAGGACATGATCACCTTGCTGGAGGGCGCCGTGCAGCCGGAGTTGCGGAAAGGTCGCTACCCGGACCGCAAGACCGCGCGACGGGTATCCGAGGTGGTGAAGGCGGTGGCGCGGGAGCTCGACGCCTAACCGCGCACCGCGTCACCCGATCGGCCAAAAGCGTCGCGCCGGGTATGCCTGAGCAGCAAACTGGGTACTGCACTCGATACGAGTCGTCAACCCGGGAG
Organism: Mycobacterium sp. pUA109; assembly: GCF_041287095.1. Taxonomy (NCBI): domain Bacteria; kingdom Bacillati; phylum Actinomycetota; class Actinomycetes; order Mycobacteriales; family Mycobacteriaceae; genus Mycobacterium; species Mycobacterium sp. pUA109. The sequence continues at coordinate 24,284 of NZ_JBGGKS010000006.1, forward strand.
GTGTCCGATGGCACAGCAAGCACAGGTCACCGAAGAGCAAGCCCGAGCCGTCGCCGAGGAATCTCGTGAAACCGGTTGGGATAAACCCTCCTTCGCCAAGGGGCTGTTCCTCGGTCGCTTCCCGTTGGAGCTCATCCACCCGTTTCCGCGGCCGTCGGCGGCCGACGAGGCCCGCACCGAGGAGTTCCTGGGCAAGCTGCGGGAGTTTTTGAACACCATCGACGGCGCGGTCATCGAACGCGACGCGCAGATCCCCGACGAGTACGTGAAAGGCCTGGCCGAGCTGGGCTGCTTCGGGTTGAAGATCCCCGCCGAGTACGGCGGGCTGAACATGTCGCAGGTCGCCTACAACCGGGTCCTGGTGATGGCTTCCAGCGTGCACGCCAGTTTGGGCGCCTTGCTCAGCGCGCACCAGTCGATCGGGGTGCCCGAACCGCTGAAGCTGGCCGGCACCGAGGAGCAGAAGCAGAAGTTCTTGCCGCGCTGCGCCGCCGGCGCGATCTCGGCGTTTTTGCTCACCGAACCCGATGTGGGGTCCGACCCGGCCCGGCTGGCGTCGACGGCGACCCCGGTCGACGGCGGCTATGAGTTGGACGGCGTGAAATTGTGGACCACCAACGGTGTGGTGGCCGACCTGCTGGTGGTGATGGCCCGGGTGCCCAAGGGCGACGGGCATCGCGGCGGGATCAGCGCGTTCGTCGTCGAGGCGGATTCCCCCGGGATCACCGTGGAGCGGCGCAATAAGTTCATGGGCCTGCGCGGCATCGAAAACGGGGTGACCCGGCTGCACAAGGTGCGGGTCCCGGCCGAAAACCTGGTGGGCCGCGAAGGCGACGGGCTGAAGATCGCCTTGACCACCCTGAACGCCGGACGGCTGGCCATCCCCGCGATGGCCACCGGGGCGGCCAAATGGTCACTGAAGATCGCCCGGGAATGGTCCCGAGAGCGGGTGCAGTGGGGTAAGCCGGTCGGCGAGCACGAAGCCGTCGCGTCCAAGATCGCGTTCATCGCGGCCACCGGCTACGCGCTGGAGGCGGTCTTGGAACTGTCCGCGCAGATGGCCGACGAAGGCCGCAACGACATCCGGATCGAAGCCGCGCTGGCCAAGCTGTGGTCCAGCGAGGTGGCCTGCAGCATCGGCGACGAGTTACTGCAGATCCGCGGCGGCCGCGGCTATGAGACCGCCGAGTCCCTCGCCGCGCGGGGGGAACGGGCGGTCGCGGTGGAGCAACTGGTGCGGGATCTGCGGATCAACCGCATCTTCGAGGGCTCCAGCGAGATCATGCGGCTGCTGATCGCGCGGGAAGCCGTCGACGCCCACCTGACCGCCGCGGGCGAGCTCGCCAACCCCAAGGCCGATCTGCGCCAAAAGGCCAAGGCGGCCGCCGGGGCCAGCGGATTCTACGCAAAGTGGTTGCCGCAACTGGTTTTCGGTGAAGGTCAGCGACCCACCGCGTACCGCGAGTTCGGCCGGCTGGCGGCCCACCTGCGCTTCGTGGAGCGCTGTTCGCGCAAGCTGGCGCGCCACACGTTCTACGGGATGGCGCGCTGGCAGGCCGGGCTGGAGAAAAAACAGGGGTTCCTCGGCCGCATCGTGGATATCGGCGCGGAGCTGTTTGCCATGTCGGCGGCGTGCGTGCGGGCCGAGGCGCAGCGGGCGGCCGGTGTGGCCGAGGGCTACGAGCTGGCCGACGCGTTCTGCCAGCAGGCCACCCTGCGGGTCGAGGCGCTGTTCGCCGCGTTGTGGACCAACACCGATGACACCGACACCCGGCTGGCGCGGGCGGTATTAGACGACCGGTACACCTGGCTGGAAGGCGGGATCCTCGATATCAGTGAGGGCACCGGCCCGTGGATCGCGCACTGGGAACCCGGCCCGTCCACCGAACCCGGCCTGGCCCGGCGATTCCTGACCGGATCCGCGCTGCCCCGAGCCTGAGAGCGCCGGGCGTGCCCGACGTTCAATCACACCAGACACTTGCGTCCCGGCTGAGGAGGTATAGGGGAGTCCGAAAAGCGACGGCATATGCGATATCAGCGCGAGACAGTTGCGCCGACGCCATCGTTTTCCGGAACCCATACCCGGCCCGGCCAGAGGCGGGTGCGACTCCTGAGGCACCCGTGACGCCCGTGTGACAATGGCCGGCGATGGACGAACCGGACTTCCTGCGTTTGACCCGCGATGGCTATGACCGCACCGCCCGCGGGTACGCCGAACGCTTCCACGACCATCTGGACGATAAACCGGTCGACCGGGCCATGCTGGCCGCGTTCGCCGGGCTGGTGGCGGCCGGCGACAACACCCGCGTGGTCGACGTGGGCTGCGGCACCGGGGTCGCCACCGCGATCCTGCGGGAGCTGGGCGTCGACGCGTGCGGGATCGACCTGTCCGCCAACATGATTGCCGAAGCGCGCCGCCGTAACCCGGGCATCGACTTCGGTGTCGGTTCGCTGAGCCATCTCGAGCTCGCCGACGCCAGCGTGGGCGGGGTCTGCGCGTGGTACGCGATCATCCACCTCCCCGACGAGCAGCTGCCCGCGGCGTTCGCCGAGTTTCACCGGGTGCTGGCGCCCGGCGGGCTGGCGTTGCTGGCGTTCCAGGTCGGCGACCGGCCGCGGGTGCTGACCGAGGCGTTCGAGGAGCAGGTGGACCTGACGTTTTATCGCCGGCGACCCGACGTCGTCGCCGCACAGCTCACCGCGGCGGGCCTGCCGATCTACGCCCAACTCGTCCGCGGACCCGACGACGACCGGTTCGAGTCCACCCCGCACGCCTACCTCATCGCCCGGAAGCCGCGCTGAGCGCACCTCCGGCTGGCACCCTGGTAGTCATGGCTAGTTATGTCGCCGGCGGCGGCGAGTTCCAACGCGACACCAACTACATCACCACCCGGATCACCGCCGACGGGCGCGACGGCTACCCCGTCGAGCCCGGCCGGTACCGGCTGATCGTGGCCCGGGCGTGCCCGTGGGCCAACCGCACGATCATCGTGCGGCGGCTGCTCGGCCTGGAAAAGGTGATCTCCATTGGGTTTTGCGGCCCCACCCACGACCAGCGCAGCTGGACCTTCGACCTGGACCCCGGCGGCGTCGACCCGGTGCTCAACATCCCGCGGCTGCAAGACGCCTACTTCAAGCGGTTCCCCGACTACCCGAAGGGCATCACCGTGCCGGCGATCGTCGACGTGCCCACCGGCGCGGTGGTCACCAACGACTTCGCCCAGATCACCCTGGATTTCTCCACCGAATGGACGGCCTACCACCGCGATGGCGCACCCCAGCTGTACCCGGAACCGCTGCGTCCCGAGATCGACGAGGTCGCTCGGCGGATCTACACCGAAATCAACAACGGCGTGTACCGGTGCGGGTTCGCCGGCTCGCAGCAGGCCTACGACGCCGCCTACGACCGGTTGTTCACCGCGCTGGACTGGGTCAGCGAGCGGCTGGCCAGCCAGCGATATCTGGTGGGGGACACGATCACCGAGGCCGACGTCCGGTTGTTCACCACGCTGGCCCGCTTCGACCCGGTCTATCACGGGCACTTCAAATGCAACCGGTCCAAGCTGTCCGAGCTGCCGGCGCTGTGGGCGTATGCGCGGGACCTGTTTCAGACCCCGGGCTTCGGCGACACCATCGATTTCGTGCAGATCAAACAGCACTACTACATCGTGCACGCCGACATCAACCCAACCCGGATCGTGCCCAAGGGGCCCGAGCTGGCCGACTGGCTCATCCCGCACGGCCGGGAAGCCCTGGGCGGCAGGCCCTTCGGGGACGGCACCGCGCCGGGGCCCACGCCGGAGGGGGAGCAGGTGCCGGCCGGCCACGGGGCCTAGACGGAACACGAGATCGACACCAGCGTGAGAAACGTCGAGAACGGCCCACGCTGCCGTCGATCTCGGCGCGGGTCAACCGGGCGGGTCACGCGGGCCGGGCTAATCCCACACCGTTTGCACGGACCAGTCGGCGTGGGTGGCCGCGGCCGTGTCGCCGTCGGGCATGCGCACCAGGGTCAGCAGGTGCACGGTGAGCCCGCGCAGCCGCCCCCGGAACGCGTCGACGGTCGGAACGGTGACCGCGAGCCGGCTGCGTGGCCGGAACAACGCGGTGGTGGGCTCCGCCGAGTCCTCGTACCACAGCGAAAGCCCCCACGGCGCGTCGCCGATCGCGTTGGGCACCGACAGCTGCACCGGATCACGCGAGGTCACCGGCAGCACGCCCAGCGCCTGCGGTCTCGTTTCACAGTCGTTGAGGTTCAACACATCGCAGTACTGGTAGGGCCCCACCCGGGTCAGGTGGCCGTGCGAGTACGCGCTGATCTGCGGGCGCTGCGGGCCGCGGTCGCGGGCCAGCAGCCAGGCACCGACTCCGGCGCCGGCCGCGGCCAGTACCACCAGGACCGCGACCAGCGCGGCGACGCGGTTTTTCACCGGGGCCCCCATTCCGGGGTGGGCACCGCATCGTCGGCGCGCCCACCCTGTTGTTCCACCATGACCGGCCGGTTACCGCCGAACCCGGGTATCAACGAGTTCCCTTGATACGACAGGACGGTTTGCGCCAACCCCGGAATCAGCAGCGCGGTGATCGCGGTGAACCCCACCCACAGGTCGGTGTACACCAGCACCCCCAGCGCCCCGCCCAGCACCCAGGCCAGCTGCAGCGTCGACTCCGATCGGCCGAACGCCGACGCCCGGGACTCCTCGGGCAGATCGTCTTGCAGGGAAGCGTCCAGCGACGCTTTCGCGATCGCGCTCGATCCCGAGGTGATCAGCGCCGCGGCGGCGACCACCATCAGGTTTCCGGTCACCGCCGAGGCCACCGCGGCGACGGTCACCGCCACCGTGCAGCGCACCACCAGCATCGCGGGCCGGCCCAGTTTCAGCCGCGCGCTGGTGAAGTTGCCGATGAAGTTGCCGACCCCGGCCGCCGCGCCGATCAGGCCGAGGATCGCTAGCTGCTGCCAGCCGCTGGCGTCATGTTGTTTGGCGACGAACGCCGGATACAAAAACAAGAAGCCGACCATGGCCTTGATCGTGCAGTTGCCCCACAGCGAGGTGATGATGTTGCGGCCCAAGGGTTGCCGCAGCGCACCGCTGGCCCGGCGGAAATGCTCGGACCAGCTGGGCCGGTGCTGGTTGACGTGGGCGTGATAGCTCAGCGTAGTGGGGACCTCCCCGGCGGTCACCTCCACCCAGCGCGGGATGCGCATGGACAGCCACGCGCCGGCGGCCGTCACCGCGACGATCACAAACAGGGCGCCCGGCAGGTCGAACAGCCGGCTGAACACGAACTCCACCCCGGCCGCGACACCCCCGCCGACGATGGTGCCGCCCAGCAACCCGAACATCGTCAGCCGGGAATTGACCCGCACCAAATCGATGGTCGGCGGCATCACCCGCGGCGTCACCGCGCTGCGCAGCACCGAAAACGATTTCGACAGCACCATCATGGCCAGCGCGCACGGATACAACACCCAGGACGGGTAGCTACCGGTCGCGCCGTCGTAGTTGAGGATCAGCAGCGCCGCCAGCCCGGTGCGCAGCCCGAACGACAACGCCAGCGCCACCCGCCGCCCGTGCTGCAGCCGGTCCAGCGCCGGCCCGATCAGCGGCGCCACCACCGCGAACGGCGCGATGGTGATCAGCAGGTACAACGCGACCTTGTCTTTGCTCTCCCCGGCGGCCGCCGCGAAGAACAAGGTGTTGGCCAGCGCCACGGCCATCGCGGCGTCGACCGCGAAGTTGGCCACCACCGGCCAGGTCAGCGCGGTCAGCCCGGACTTGTCGGCGCCGTCGGCGGTGGCCGCGCGCTGCACCAAGTCGTACATCCGCGAACCCATTTCGCGGCCGCGCTGGGCCGCGACCCGGGTGACGGTGATCTTGTCACCGGCCCCGCGCGGCGGCTCGCTGCGCGGCGGCGACGTCTGCTGGCCGCGCAGCGGCGGCAGGTAGCGGTTGGCGCTGGGCACCGGACCCGGGCGGCCCGGCCGCCGAGAATCGGGGTGCTCGCTGGGGTAGTTGGCCATGCCGGGATGTTCACCGGCGGACCGGCTGCGCGGTGGCCGGCCGACACCCGAGGGTGCACCTCGGAACGGACCCGGAGTCGAGTCGTCGCGGCGCCGTCCAGTCACGGCTCAATTCTCCCCTATGCCGGTCGCGCCCCGCCGCAGGGAACGGGTGTGGCTGGCCGCCGAGCGCTACGGCAGTATTGGGGAGGTACTAAAGCAGAAGGGACCAGTGTGACCGGACCCACCCAAGACGCCGTGGTGGCCACCGCGGCCGACCAGCAGGAAATCCCGGCCATCCTCGCCGACGCCGCCGAGGCGGCCCGCGCTGCCGTCGTGGAGTTCAGCGGTGCCGAGACGGTGGGGGACTACCTGGGCGTGCAGTACGAAGACCCCACCGCCGCCACCCACCGGTTCTTGGCGCATTTGCCCGGCTACCAGGGGTGGCAGTGGGCGGTGGTGATGGCGGCCTATCCGGGGGCCGACCACGCCACGATCAGTGAGGTGGTGCTGGTCCCGGGGCCGACGGCGCTGCTGGCCCCCGACTGGGTGCCGTGGGACCAGCGGGTCAGGCCGGGCGACCTGGGTCCCGGCGACTTGCTGGCGCCGCCGACCGAGGACCCGCGGTTGGTGCCCGGCTACACCGCCAGCGGCGACCCGCAGATCGACGACGTCGCCGCCGAGATCGGGCTGGGACGGCGCCAGGTGATGAGTCCGTGGGGCCGGGCCGAGGCGGCGCAGCGCTGGCACGACGGCGACTACGGCCCGGACTCGCCGATGGCGCGGTCCACCAAGCGGGTGTGCCGCGACTGCGGGTTCTTCCTGCCGCTGGCCGGTGCGCTCGGCACCATGTTCGGGGTGTGCGGCAACGAGATGTCCGCCGACGGCCACGTCGTCGACTGCGGCTATGGCTGCGGTGCCCACTCCGACACGCCGGCCCCCGCCGGCACCGGGTCGCCGCGCTATGACCCCTACGACGACGGGGTGCTGGACGTCACCGCGCCGAGCCCGGCCGCCGACTAGCTCTCGGCGGCGGCCTTGATGCTGGCCAGCGACGCGTTCATGCCGTCGAGCAGTTCGCGTTCGAAATTGGGCACCCCGCCCATCAACGCCTTCACCGTCAGGTTCGACACCGCGCTGACGCCGTTCTCGGCGTGCCGGCTCTCGACGACCTTGGTGCCCGTCGCGGTGGGCTCGAGTTCGTAGCTCCACACCGTGCGGTTGGCGTTGACCCGAAACGCCAGCTTCTGCTGCGGGACGACCTCGGTGATGGTGCTGGTGGTGGGCCAAAACATGGAGCCGCGGCGGTTCAGGTTCAACGTGCGGGTGCCCGGGCGCAGCGGGCCGAACTGCTTCATCCACCGGCACTGCGGACTCCACTGCGGCATCCGGCGGAAGTCGGAGATCAGCTCCCAGACCTTGGCGACCGGTGCGTTGATCTCGATCTGTGTCTGCAGTAGCGGTGCTGCCATGGACCCACTCCTTACTGGTTGCTGTCCCGGTCGTGGCCGGCCGGCGGGCCGAGACCGGTTTGGGCGCCGCGTGCGCCGCGGCGGGCCGCGTCACGCTGCCATAGGAAGATAGCGGTGCCCAGCAAGCCCACCGCCAGACCGGCCACCGTCACCGGGCGCCAACTGTCCAGCGCGGGCACCAGGAACGCCGCCGCGGCGGCGAGGGTCCAGGCCACCGCGCCGACCGCGATGACCGGCCACGCCTGGACCAGCGCAGCCGGCAGCGGCGGCGGCTCGGGTGGGGAATCTCTGGGCATTGCTGTTCAACTTAACGGGTCGGCTGCGCTGACTCTGCGGCTACCGGGCGGTCTTCTCGCACTTCTGCGTGGTGGGTGCAGACTCAACCCGCGGTAATGTCCTCGCGGTGGTGAATGTCGAGGATATTGCCGATCCCGACGACCCGCGGCTGGATAACTTCCGCGACCTCAACAGCATCGACCGTCGGCCCGATCTGCCCACCGGCAAAGCCTTGGTGATCGCCGAAGGGGTGCTGGTGGTGCAGCGCATGCTGGCGTCGCGGTTCGCGCCGCTGGCGTTATTGGGTACCGACCGGCGGCTCACCGAACTGGCCGCCGATCTGGCCGGCCGCGACATCCCCTATTACCGGGTGACCGCCGAGCTGATGGCCCGGGTGGTCGGGTTCCATCTCAACCGTGGGGTGCTGGCCGCGGCGCGACGGGCACCGGAGCCGACGGTGGCGCAGGTGGTCGACGGGGCGCGGACGATCGCCGTGCTCGAGGGGGTCAACGACCACGAGAACCTGGGGTCGATCTTCCGTAATGCGGCCGGCCTGGGCGTGGACGCGGTGGTGTTCGGCAGCGGATGCGCCGACCCGTTGTACCGGCGCGCGGTGCGGGTGTCGATGGGCCACGCGTTGCTGGTGCCCTACGCGCGGGCGGCGCAGTGGCCCGCCGACCTCGGGTTGCTGCGGGAGCTGGGGTTTCGGCTGGTGGCCATGACCCCCGACCCGCGGGCCTGTCCGCTGCCGGAGGCGATGGCCGCCGTGCGTGGGCAACCGGTGGCGGTGCTGGTCGGCGCGGAGGGGCCCGGGTTGACCGCGACCACATTGCGGATCAGCGACCTGAAGGTGCGTATTCCGATGTCGCGGGGCACCGACTCGCTCAACGTGGCCACCGCGGCGGCGTTGGCCTTCTACGAGCGGGCCGCCCGGTGAGATTGGGCTACGCTCGCGCGGTGACCGACGACTCCACGCCCTGGGGAACGGGTTTGACGGTGGCCGGGTTCGTCGCCGCGGTGACCGCGACCGCGGTGGTGGTGTTGAGCCTCGGGCTGACCCGGGTGCATCCGATGTTGGCCGTGGGACTCAACCTGGTCGCGGTCGGCGGGTTGGCGCCGACGGTCTGGGGGTGGCGACACACCCCGGTGCTGCGCTGGTTCGTGTTGGGCGCCGGAATCGGTGTCGGCGGGGCGTGGCTCGCGCTGCTAGCGCTGACGCTCGCCTGACGGCCAGCTCAGCCCTGGCCGCTGGACCGCACGCCCAACAGCACGTCTTCCCAGGCGGGGATCGCCGGTTTGCCGCGGCGGCTGCGCGCCGGCGCCGGCTGCTGTTCGGGCGCCTCGTCCACCACCGGCGGCGGCGCCGGCGCGGTGAAGGCGAGCTGGGCCACCGGCGCCAGCGGGCGCAGCGGCCGCTCAAAGCTGGGGTCGATCAGCGCGTTGGCCTCGTCGTCGACTGCGGTGACGGTTCCGCCGTGCGCGCCCGGTGCGTAGCGGAAATGCGCAACGTTGTCCGAGCGGCCGGCCTTCCAGGCCAGCTGCACCGTCCAGCGGCCGTCCTCGTTGCGCCAGGCGTCCCAGGTGGTGCTGTCGGTGGACAGCCCACGCGCCACCAGCGCGGAGGTGATCACCTCGAGCAGCGTCAACACCGAGGGGCCGTCGGCCAGCACCGGATGGGCGGCCGTTGCCAGCTCCGCGGCCCGCGCCCGCTCCAGCAGCACCGGGTGGGCGAACCGTTCGACGCGCGCGATGTCGACGCCGGCCGCGGCGGCCACCTGCTCGACCGAGGCACCGGCCCGGATCCGGGACTGAATCTCCTTGGGACGCAACATGCTGGGTACCTCAATGTCGAGCTGGGTTTGGCCGACCCGGGCCGCGTCGCCGCGCAGCGCCGCGCGCAGCCGATCATCGGCCCGAACTTTGAACTTGTCCGCGGGATCCTCGCCCTCGCAGATGATGTATTTGCCATCGACGTCGAGTCCAATGACCTTGAGTTCGCGCATGACATCTCCTCGCGAGGCTCTTGGCAGACCAGCCCGCCGGGCCTGTCAGGTGCGCACTCTAGTGCAGCTAGCGGCCGCAACCGCGCTGACACGCGGGGGAGGGGCGGCCCGGCTTACAGGCGTTCGACCACCCAGTCGATGCACTCGGTGAGCGCGCTGACGTCTTCGGGCTCCACGGCTGGGAACATCGCCACCCGCAGCTGGTTGCGGCCCAGTTTGCGGTACGGCTCGGTGTCGACGATGTCGTTGGCCCGCAACACCTTGGCCACCGCGGCGGCGTCGACCTCGTCGGCGAAGTCGATGGTGCCCACCACCTGCGAGCGCAGCCCCGGGTCGGTGACGAACGGGGTGGTGTACGGCCGAGTCTGCGCCCAGGAGTACAGCCGCTGCGACGAGTCGGCGGTGCGCTTGACCGCCCAGTCCAGCCCACCGTTGCCCAGCAACCAATCCACCTGTTCGGCCAGCAGCGCCAGCGTGGCGATCGCCGGGGTGTTGTAGGTCTGGTTCTTCAGGCTGTTGTCCACCGCGATCGGCAGCGACAGAAAGTCCGGCACCCAGCGCCCGGACGCCGCGATCGCCTCGATCCGGGCCAGCGCGGCCGGGCTGACGATGGCCAGCCACAACCCGCCGTCGCTGGCGAAATTCTTCTGCGGCGCGAAGTAGTAGGCGTCGGTCTCGCTGATGTCGACCGGCAGGCCGCCGGCCCCGGAGGTGGCGTCGATGACGACCAGGGCGTCACCCGAGCCGTCGGGCCGGCGCACCGGAACCGCCACCCCGGTCGACGTCTCGTTGTGGGCCCAGGCGATGACGTCGACGGACGGGTCGGACTGCGGCGCGGGGGCGCTACCGGGCTCGGCCTTGACGACGATCGGGTCGCCGACGAACGGGTTCTTGGCCACCGCCGAGGCGAATTTCGCGCTGAACTCGCCGTAGGTCAGGTGCAGCGAGCGCTGGTCGATCAACCCGAACGCGGCCGCGTCCCAGAACGCGGTCGCGCCGCCGTTGCCCAGGATCACCTCGTAGCCGTCGGGCACCGAGAAGTAGTCGCGCAACCCGCTACGCACCCGGCCGACCAGGTCTTTCACCGGGGCCTGCCGGTGCGAGGTGCCGAACAAGCCGGCTGCCGTCGTGGTCAGCGCGGCCAGCTGCTCGGGGCGGACCTTGGAGGGTCCAGACCCAAAGCGGCCATCGCGGGGTTTGATCGCGGCGGGAATCGTGAGCTGCTCAGCCATGCCCACCAGCGTAGACAGCGGTCAGCCCGGTCCTTCACGGCGGCCAACAAGTGAACTAGATCACAGCCGGGCCGCCGATCGCGCGTCGGCCACAGCGCACAGTTTGGGTCTAGCCACTTGGTGATACCTCCGGTACCGTTGGACATAACTCGTCCGAATGTAAACCTTTACGGGAGGGTTTCGGGATGGCTCAGAAGACAGCACGGACGCGCATGGTGCGGCGTTGGCGACGCAACATGGACGTCTCCGACGACCAGGCCTACGTGGACATGCTCACCACACTGTCCGAGGGGTCGGTGCGGCGAAACTTCAACCCTTACACCGACATCGACTGGGACTCGCCGGAGTTCGCGGTCACCGAGAACGACCCGCGCTGGATTCTGCCGGCCACCGACCCGCTGGGTCGGCACCCGTGGTACCAGGCCCAGCCGCAGGACCGGCAGATCAAGATCGGTATGTGGCGGCAGGCCAATGTGGCCAAGGTCGGCTTGCACTTCGAGTCCATCCTCATCCGCGGCTTGATGGAGTACGCCTTCTGGACCCCCAACGGGTCGCCGGAGTACCGGTACTGCCTGCACGAGTCGGTTGAAGAGTGCAACCACACCATGATGTTCCAGGAGATGGTCAACCGCATCGGCGCCGACGTACCCGGCATGCCGCGGCTGCTGAAGTGGCTGTCGCCGCTGATCCCGCTGGTCGCCGGCCCACTGCCGATCCCGTTCTGGTTCGGCATCCTGGCCGGGGAAGAGCCCATCGACCACACCCAGAAGAACGTGCTGCGCGAGGGCAAGACCCTGCACCCGATCATGGAGCGGGTGATGGCCATCCACGTGGCCGAGGAGGCCCGGCACATCTCGTTCGCCCACGAGTACCTGCACAAGCGGGTGCCGCACCTGTCGCGGCGCAAGCGGTTCTGGCTGTCGCTGTACGTCCCGGTGGTGATGCGGGTGCTGTGCTCGGCCATCATCGTTCCGCCGAAGGCGTTCTGGCGGGAGTTCGAGATTCCGCGCGAGGTCCGCAAAGAGGTGTTCTTCAAGTCGCCCGAGGGCCGGCAGATGCTGCGCGACATGTTCGGCGACGTGCGGATGCTCGCGCACGACACCGGCCTGATGAACCCGCTGGCCAAGCTGATGTGGCGGATCTGCAAGATCAACGGCAGCCCGTCGCGGTACCGCAGCGAGCCGCAGCGCCAGCACCTGGCCGCGGTTCCGGCCGCGTAACGGAGCCCGCTACCCGATGCCGCACGTTATTACGCAGGCGTGCTGTAACGACGCCTCGTGCGTCTTCGCCTGTCCGGTCAACTGCATTCATCCCACGCCCGACGAGCCGGGTTTCGCCACCTCCGAGATGCTCTACGTCGACCCGGTGGCCTGTGTGGACTGCGGCGCCTGTGTGCGCGCCTGCCCGGTGGAAGCGATCGCGCCCGACACCCGGCTGGCGCCCAAGCAGCAGCCGTTCATCGCGATCAACGCCGCGCACTACCCGGACCGGCCGGCCGACGTGAAGCTGCCGCCGACGTCGAAGCTGGCGCCGGTGCTGCCGGCCGCCGAGATCCGCCACGGCCGCTACCCGCTGACCGTGGCGATCGTCGGGTCCGGGCCGGCGGCAATGTATGCCGCCGACGAGCTGCTGACCCAGCCCGGCGTGCTGGTCAACATGTTCGAGAAACTGCCCACCCCGTACGGCCTGGTGCGGGCCGGGGTGGCGCCCGACCATCAGCGCACCAAACTGGTCACCCGGTTGTTCGACAAGGTCGCGGCGCACCGGCGGTTCAATTTCTTCCTCAACGTCGAAGTGGGCAAGCACCTCAGCCACGCCGACCTGCTGGCTTACCACCACGCCGTGCTGTACGCGTCCGGGGCGCCCAACGACCGTCGGCTGCAGATCGAGGGCATGGAGTTGCCCGGCACCGGCACCGCCACCGAGCTGGTCGCCTGGATCAACGGGCATCCGGAGTTCACCGACCTGCCCGTCGACCTCAGCGGGGAACGGGTGGTGATCGTCGGCAACGGCAACGTCGCCTTTGACGTGGCCCGCATCCTGACCGCCGACCCCGACGAGCTGGCCCGCACCGACATCTCCGACAACGCGCTGGCCGCGCTGCGGGACTCCCGGGTGCAGGAGGTGGTGATCGTCGCCCGCCGCGGGCCGGCCGCGTCGGCGTTCACCCTGCCCGAACTCATCGGGCTGACCCAGACCGCCGAGGTGGTGCTCGACGCCGCCGACCATGACCGGGTCCGGCGCGACCTGGCGACGACGGACAGCGCCCTGACCCGGCGCAAGCTGGAGATTTTGAGCAAACTCGGCGACGCGTCGGCCCCGATCACCCGGCCGCGCATCCGGCTGGCCTACGAGTTGACGCCCAAGCGGGTGATCGGGCCAGATCGGGTGACCGCGATGGAGTTCACCCGCACCGGCACCGACGCGGTGGAAACTCTGCCGGCCGGTCTGGTGCTCACCTCGATCGGCTACCACGGCAAAGCGATTGCCGACCTGCCGTTCGACGACGACGCCGGGGTGGTGCCCAACGACGCCGGCCGGGTCGTCGACCCGGCCTCCGGGCAGCCGGTGCCCGGCGCCTACGTGTCGGGGTGGATCAAGCGCGGCCCGACCGGGTTCATCGGCACCAACAAATCCGACTCGCTGCAAACTGTGCACACCCTGGTCGCCGACTACAACGCCGGCCGGTTGGGGGAGCTGGCCGGGGGGCCGCGGGCGATCGCCCGACTGGTGCACGCCCGTCAACCCGACGTCATCGACGCCGCCGGATGGAAGGCGATCGACGCCGCCGAGATCGCCCGCGGCGCCGCCGACGGCCGTCCCCGCGACAAGTTCGTCGATATCCGCGACATGCTGGCCGCCGCGGCCAGCGCCCCGCCGGTACCGCTGCACCGGCGGCTGCTCAACCTCGTGCAACGCTAGGGCGCAAACGGCGCCTGCGTCGGTGAACTAGCCGCGGTGAACCTGGTCCCAGCCCTCGACGGACTCCGGGCTGCGCGGGGCGGGCCCGACATACACCGCCGACGGGCGCACCAGCTTGCCCAGCCGCTTCTGCTCCAGGATGTGGGCACACCAGCCGGCGGTGCGCCCACAGGTGAACATCGCCGGCATCATCTTGGCCGGCACCCGGGCGAAGTCCAGGATCACCGCCGCCCAGAACTCGACATTGGTCTCGATGGCCCGGTCCGGGCGTCGCTCCCGCAGCTCGGCCAGCGCGGCCTGCTCCAGGGCGGCGGCCACCTCGTAGCGCGGCGCCGCCAGCCGCTGCGCGGTGGCCCGCAGCACCCGGGCGCGCGGATCCTCGGCCCGGTAGACCCGATGCCCGAAACCCATCAACTTCTCGCCGCGATCCAGGATGCCCTTGACCACCGCCCGGGCGTCGCCGGTGCGTTCGGCGTCCTCGAGCATCGGGATCACCCGCGCCGGCGCCCCGCCGTGCAGCGGGCCGCTCATCGCCCCGATCGCGCCGGACAGCGACGCCGCCACGTCGGCGCCGGTCGACGCGATCACCCGGGCGGTGAACGTCGACGCGTTCATGCCGTGCTCGGCGGCGGTGACCCAGTACGCGTCGATGGCCTCCACGTGCCGGGGATCCGGCTCGCCCTGCCAGCGCGTCATGAATCGTGCGGTGATGGTGGGGCATTCGTCGATCAGCCGCTGCGGGATGGCGGGCTGGTAGATCCCGCGGGCGGACTGGGCGACATAGGACAACGCCATCACCGAGGCGCGCGCCAGCTGGTCGCGGGCGGTGGCGTCGTCGATGTCGAGGATGGGTGCGTAGCCCCAGATGGGGGCCAGCATGGCCAGCCCGGCCTGCACGTCGACCCGCACGTCGCCGGTGTGAATCGGCAGCGGGAACGGCTCGGCCGGCGGCAGCCCGTGGCCGAAGCTGCCGTCGACCAGCAGCGCCCACGCATCGCCGAACGTGACCCGCCGACTCACCAGGTCTTCGATGTCGACACCGCGGTAGCGCAGCGCGCCGCCGTCCTTGTCCGGTTCGGCGATCTCGGTGGTGAATGCCACCACGCCGTCCAGGCCGGCGACAAAATTCTCCGGGACCACAGTCATACGGCGATTCTCGCATTCCGCGCCCGGCCCCGTGCTACCGGTCGGTAACTGAATCCGGGGGCGGCGGGCGGTAGCGTTACCCAGTGGCCGCCGACGACGATGCAGCGCGCAGCGATGCTGTGGGGGCATCGCCCGCGCGGTGGACGGATCCAGACAACGAGCACCTGGCGGCGATGCGAGTGGAATACGTCTCGGAGAAAGACAACAGCGGCGACCTCGATGAACACTGGCTCGACGAGGGCTGGCATGTCCTGCTGCGCAGGTGGATCGGCGACGCCGAACGGGCCGGCCTGGCCGAACCCAACGCGATGGTGCTGGCCACCGTGGCCGACGGGCGCCCGGTCAGCCGGTCGGTGCTGTGCAAAAGCCTCGACGAGACGGGCATCACCTTTTTCACCAACTATGACTCGGCCAAGGGCGCCGATCTGGCTGCCACTCCGTACGCGTCGGCGACGTTCCCCTGGTATCAGCTGGGGCGGCAGTTCCACATCCGCGGCCCGGTGACCAAGGTCAGCGCGCAGGACACCGCGGACTACTGGGCCAAACGCCCCCGCGGCTCCCAACTGGGCGCCTGGGCGTCGGACCAATCGCGGCCGATCGCTTCCCGCGCGGCGCTGCTGCGCCAACTCGACGAGGTGACCGCGCGCTTCGCCGACCAGCCCGCCGTCCCGGTGCCGCCCAACTGGGGCGGCTACCGCATCGCCCCCGAGGTGGTCGAATTCTGGCAGGGCCGGGAAAACCGGCTGCACAACCGGATTCGGGTCAGCGGGGGTCGCGTCGAACGTTTACAGCCCTAGTGGGGCTGTTCGCCGACACCACGCCGCTGCGCAGCCCCGACTTCCGCCGGCTGTGGGTGGCCGGCATACCCACGGTGATCGGGGCGAACCTGACCGTGTTCGCGGTCCCGGTCCAGATCTATGCACTGACCGAAAACTCGGCGTATGTCGGGCTGTCCGGCGTCTTCGCGGTGGTGCCGTTGATCGCGTTCGGTCTGCTGGGCGGCGCCTGGGCCGACGCCATGGACCGGCGCACGCTGCTGATCCTCGCCTCGTGCGGTCTGGCGGTGGCCTCGGGCCTGCTGTGGGTGCAGGCCGCGGCGTCGGTGCGCAACGTCTGGGTGGTGTTGTGCCTGCTGGCGGTGCAGCAGGGCTGCTACGCGGTGAACGCTCCGGCCCGGTCCGCGGCGATCCCGCGGATGCTGGCCGGTGGTGAGCTGCCGGCCGCGAACTCGCTGAACATGACGGTGACGCAGTTCGGTGCGATCGTCGGGCCGCTGCTGGCCGGGCTGCTGCTGAACTGGGTGGACCTGTCCACCCTGTATCTGATCGACACCCTGAGCTGCCTGCTGCCGATCTGGGCGACCTGGCGGCTGACGCCGATGCCGGTCAGCGGCGACGTCACCGCCGCCCGCTGGGGCTGGGCGGCGGTGGCCGACGGGTTCCGCTACCTGGCCGGCAACCAGGTGGTGTTGATGTCGTTCGTGGTGGACCTGATCGCGATGATCCTGGGCATGCCGCGGGCGCTGTTTCCGCAGATCGCGCACGAGAGTTTCGGCGGGCCGGTCGACGGTGGCACCACCATGGCGTTGCTGGCCGCGGCGATGTCGGTGGGCGCGGTGGCCGGCGGGGTGTTTTCCGGCTGGCTGCCGCGGATCCGCCGCCAGGGGCTGGCGATCGTCGTCGCGATCATGGTGTGGGGGGCGGCCATGGTGGGGTTCGGGCTGGCCGCCGGGCACGGACACGGCCGGGTCGGCCCGGCGCTGTGGGCGGCACTGGCCTGCATGGCGATCGGCGGGGCGGCGGACATGGTGTCGGCGGCGTTCCGGTCCACGATGCTGCAGCAGGTCGCCTCCGACGAGATGCGCGGGCGGCTGCAGGGCGTGTTCGTGGTGGTGGTCGCCGGCGGGCCGCGCCTGGCCGACGCGGTGCACGGCGCCGCCGCGGCGGCGATCGGCACGTCGGCGACGGCGGCCGGGGGCGGGGCGCTGGTCGTGATCGGCGTGCTGCTCGCCGCGTTGCTGGCCCCGGCGTTCGTTGGGTACCGGGCGCCGGGAGGCGGCGGGCGCCAGCCCTGACCCCCAGCCAAGCGCGCCGCCACGACAGCGACTACCTTTCTCTATACGCACCTATGCGGGCAGCTTTTGTTCGAGTTGAAGAGACCAAAGGGGTTCTTGTGGCCGCAACCGACGACACCGCCACCCTGAAGTACCCGGGCGGGGAGACGGAACTGCAGATCGTCCGCGCCACCGAGGGCGCTGACGGCATTGCGCTCGGGTCGCTGCTAGCCCAGACCGGCTACACCACCTTCGACGGCGGTTTCGTCAACACCGCGTCCACCAAGAGCGCGATCACCTACATCGACGGCGACGCCGGCATCCTGCGCTACCGCGGCTACCCGATCGAGCAGCTCGCCGAGAAATCGACGTTCATCGAGGTCAGCTATCTGTTGATCTACGGGGAGCTGCCGACCAAGGAGCAGCTGGAAACCTTCACCCGCCAGATCCAGCGGCACACCATGCTGCACGAGGACCTCAAACGGTTCTTCGACGGCTTCCCGCGCAACGCCCACCCGATGCCGGTGGTGTCCAGTGCGGTCAACGCGTTGAGCGCCTACTACCAGGATTCGCTGGACCCGATGGACAACGGCCAGGTGGAGGTATCCACCATCCGGCTGCTGGCCAAGCTGCCCACCATCGCCGCCTACGCGTACAAGAAGTCGATGGGTCAGCCGTTCCTGTACCCGGACAACTCGCTGACCCTGGTGGAGAACTTCCTGCGGATGACGTTCGGGTTCCCCGCCGAGCCGTATGAGGCCGACCCGGAAATCGTCCGCGCGCTGGACATGCTGTTCATCCTGCACGCCGACCACGAGCAGAACTGTTCGACATCGACGGTGCGGCTGGTCGGCTCGTCGCGGGCCAACCTGTTCACCTCGATCTCGGGGGGCATCAACGCGCTGTGGGGTCCGCTGCACGGCGGCGCCAACCAGTCGGTGCTGGAGATGCTGGAGGGCATCCGGGAAGACGGCGGCGACGTGCGCGAATTCGTCCGCAAGGTCAAAAACCGGGAGGACGGCGTCAAGCTGATGGGCTTCGGCCACCGGGTGTACAAGAACTACGACCCGCGGGCCCGGATCGTCAAGGAGCAGGCCGACAAGATCCTGGGCAAGCTCGGCGGCGACGACGAGCTCCTCGAGATCGGTAAGGCGCTCGAAGAGGTGGCGCTGACCGACGACTACTTCGTCGAACGCAAGCTGTACCCCAACGTCGACTTCTACACCGGGGTGATCTACCGGGCCATGGGCTTCCCGACCCGGATGTTCACCGTGCTGTTCGCGCTGGGCCGGCTGCCCGGCTGGATCGCGCACTGGCGCGAGATGCACGACGAGGGCGACAGCAAGATCGGCCGGCCCCGCCAGATCTACACCGGGCAGCGCGAGCGCGGCTACGTCACCATCGACGCCCGGTAGGCCCCCGGCGTCCGGCCTCCGGCCTCCGGCCGCCGCAAACGGCGCCGACTGTGCCAAGACCGCCGCGTCCACTGTGCGATCTCATACGCTTGAGACGCTTAAAGCGTATGGATTCGCACAGTCGCGGGCGCTCGGGTTCGCGTCTGTGCGTCACCGCCGCCGCCCACCCGACTAGGGTGGGGCCGGTGACAAGCAAACCTGAGATCGACTTTCCGAGCGGCCCGGCACCGACCGAGCTCGTTATCCAGGACCTGGTGGTGGGCGACGGCCCCGAAGCGGCGCCGGGCGGCACCGTCGAGGTGCACTACCTGGGCGTCGAGTATGACACCGGCGAAGAGTTCGACAGCTCCTGGAACCGCGGCCAGACCATCGAGTTTCCGCTGCGCGGCCTGATCCAGGGCTGGCAGGACGGTATTCCGGGCATGCGGGTCGGCGGCCGCCGCCAGCTGGTGATCCCGCCGGAGCAGGCCTACGGCCCGGCGGGTTCCGGGCATCAACTGTCGGGCAAGACGCTGATCTTCGTCATTGATCTGATCGGTACCCGGTAACCGTCGCGCTGCTCTAGGCTGCCTATCGCTGGAAGCGGGCATCGGTCCCGTTCATCGACACGAGGAGGGCGTGCATGCCTGAGTCCGAGGCGGGTTCCGACGAGGCTCCGGCAGCCACCGAGTGGCGGAAAGCCGCCGCCTGGTACCGGCGGCGGCCCGGTCTGGCTTGGCTGATCGGGCTGGTGCTGATCCCGGCGCTGTTGGGGGTGATCGGCTACGGCGTCAACGACCGATCCCGGTCGCAGGAGGCTACGCCCAGCGGTGCCCTTCCCACGTTGACCGAAACGTCGGCCGTCGGCGCTCCCTCGGCGGTTGGCGTTCCGCCGGCGGTGCCGCCGCAACTGGCGCTGGCACCGCTGTCGATCGTCCGCAGCGGCGACCAGATCACCCTCGACGGCGACATGCCCAGCCCGGAAGCCAAGCGGGTACTGCTGGACACCGTGATCGCCGCGGTCGGTCAGGACGTCAACATCAACGACAATCTCGGCGTCAACCCCGACGTCAAAGCGCTCGACTTCTCCGCCGCTGGGCCCTTTTTCAACGCGGCAGCAGGTATCGCGGACTTCAACCTCGGCGTCAACGGCGACACCATCACACTGCGGGGCACCGCGGCCGTGGAGGCAGACCAGGACGCCGTTGAGGACGCGGCCGTCAAAGCCTGGCCCAACGTGAACATCGCCGACTACATCAAAATCGCTGGCCCGGTGACGCCCAACGAAACACCGGCCCCCGCTCCGGCGCCGGCCCCGAACGCACCGCCGCCGCCGGCCCCGAACGCACCGGCCCCGCCGGCCCCCGCCCCCGCGGCGTGCGCCAATCTGCAGGCGGATATTTCCGGGCTATTGAAGACCCCGATCACCTTCACCACCGACGGGTCCACCTTGACCCCGGCCGCCGAGCAGACGCTCACGCAGGTGGCCGGCAAGCTGACCGCATGCCCGACCACCCAGGTCGCCGTCAACGGGTACACCGACAACACCGGCACGGACGCCATCAACACGGCGCTGAGCGGCAAACGGGCCCAGGCGGTCGCCGAGTTCCTTGTCGCACACGGGGTTCCGGGCGATCACATCACCTCAAAGGGCCTCGGTGCCGCCGACCCGGTGGCCAGCAATGACACGCCGGCCGGGCAGGCTCAGAATCGTCGCGTCGAAATCGTGGTCAGCTAAGGAGAATCCGAGATGGATTTCGTTGTCCAATGGTTGTGGTGCCTGCTGGCGTTCGCGGCGGGCTCGTTGGTCGCTTGGGGGATCGCGATTGTCTCGGTCAAGCACACCAGCAAGGACGAGGCGTTGGCCGGCCTGCCCGACGCGCGTGAGATCGGGGCGCGGTGATGCGCGCCGGCGACGATGCAGAGTGCAGCGATGAGGAGGAGCGGCGCTGATGGCTGACGTTAACTGGTGGCTGGTGGCGCTGGCCTTCCTGCTCGCGGTGGTGCTGACGTGGGCGTTGACGGTGCGCCGCGTCAATTGTGAAGTGCCGGTGAACGCGACGAAGGGTGCCGCTGCCGGCGGTGCGGCCGGCTTCGCCGGTGGCCGGTCCGGTGCCGAATCCGAGGTAGCCGAGGACGAGTCGGCCGCGACAGACGATCCCGACGACGGCTGACCGCCGGTCGACCGCTTATGGGGCTGCGCCGCGCAGCGCCTCGGAGATGACCTGGGTGACGGCTCCCGGCTGACCGATCAGCGGCGCATGGTCGACGTCGTAGGACCGGGTGTGGGCCCGCATGCGGGCGGCCATGAACTTCTGGGTGACCGGGTTGATCATGCGGTCTTGTTCGGCGAGGAGATACCAACAGGGCTGGTCTTTCCAGCCGGGTCGTCCCACGGGCTGTTGAATGCACTGCACGGCAATGGGTCGCTGCACTGCGGCTAGCAGCGCTTTTTGTGCGGCGGTGGCATGCTGCGCGAATGCGGTACCGAAGGCGTTGGTGGGCAGCCAGATCCAGCCGTCGCTGTCGGGCACCAGATCCGGCGCGTCGGGATGTGCGGGCTCGCGGTAAAAGACATCGGCCACGGTTTCGCCCTCATCGGGAGCCAAGGCGGCAATGAACACCAGGGCACGGATCCGTGGGTGCGTGGTGGCCGCGATGACAGCGCCGGCGTAGGCGTGGCCGACCAAGACGACGGGCCCATCGGTTCTGTCGATGGCCCGATTCAGCGCGGTCACGTCGTCGTACAGCGAGGTCAGCGGCAGGGGTGCCGCCGTGACCCCGATCCCAGCGTGGCGTAGCTCGGCGATCACCGGACTCCAGCTCGATCCGTCGGCCCAGGCTCCGTGGGCCAGGACGACGGTCGCCGTCGGTGCATCCGCACCGGCCTTGTCTGGCAGTGCCTTAGTCATACGTACGCCTCCGGTCCGCGAGCCGGGGCCGCTGAGCGTTTCCGGTGGAAACGCCGCAGGGACCGCTACTGGGATATACAACCCAAAATCCTGGCACAGCCTCACCGCCATGGTCAATACCTAGGGCCAACGGCGGAGCATATCCGGACGCAGGGCTAGCGCGAACCCGCTCCGATGTCTCATACTGGGTCATGTAACCCAAATACTGCCGCGCGGTGGCAACCAGATCGCCGTTACGGAATCACGTACCGGATCGGGAGGAATCGCTGATGTCCACTGTTCATCACCGCTACGCGACCATCGATGGGCGCCGCTTGTTCTTCCGGGAAGCCGGCGAGCCGGATGCCCCCGCGCTGGTCCTGCTGCACGGATTCCCGACCAGCTCCTACATGTTTCGGCAGCTGATCCCCGCGCTGGCGGACCGCTACCACGTCATCGCCCCCGACCATGTGGGCTTCGGGCTGTCGGACGCGCCCAGTGTCGAGGACTTCGACTACACCTTCGACGCGCTGACCGCGCTGACGGCGGGCCTGCTGCGCAGCCTGGGAATCCGGCGCTACGCGATGTACGTCCAGGACTACGGCGCCCCCATCGGGTGGCGGCTGGCGCTGGCCGACCCGGCCGCGATCACCGCGATCATCAGCCAGAACGGCAACGGCTACGACGCCGGCTTCGTGGAGAGTTTCTGGAAGACGGTGTGGGCCTACCAGGCTGAACCGACACTGGAAACCGAGGCCCCGGTGCGGCAGTTCCTGGCCCTGGAGGCCACCCGATGGCAGTACCTGACCGGAGTGACCGACGAGACGCTGGTCGATCCCGAATCGTGGCATCACGACTATGCGCTGATCTCGCGACCCGGCAACGACGCGGTGCAGCTCAAGCTGTTTCGCGACTACGCGACGAATTCACCGTTATACCCGCGGCTGCACGAATACTTTCGCGCCCACCGGGTGCCGCTGCTGGCCGTTTGGGGTCGCGGCGACGAGATCTTTGGTCCCGCCGGCGCGGAGGCCTTCGCCGAGGATCTCCCCGACGCCGAGATTCACCTGCTTGACGGCGGGCATTTCCTGCTCGAGTCGGCCCTCGACGAGGTGACCCCGCTGATTCGCACCTTTCTCGCCGCGCATCTACGCGTCGACTGAGAAACCGGCGACACAATGGGTTAAATGTCCCATACGCTGCGGGTTGGGCCATTAGCCTCGGGCGATGGCGAGTGTCGGGTCCCCGGGTGACGAGGTGCTCACGCCCAAGGGGCGCGCGACGCGCGAGCGGATTGTGGCGACGGCGGCCGAGCTGATTCTCGCCGAGGGACTCTCGACGTTGAACATGGACAAGCTGCGGGTGGCCGCCGCGGTGAGCGGGTCGCAGCTGGCCCACTACTTCGCGGATAAGCAGGCGCTGGTCCGCGCCGTGCTGGAGCGACAGCTGAACGTGGTACTGGATTTTCATCGTCAGCCCAAGCTGCGCGGACTGGATACCTTCGAGGACTTCGAGCGCTGGATCGACTTGAATATGCGCTATCTGCGGCGCATCGGGTACTCCGGCACGCCCACCTATCATGCCCTCGCGGGCCAGCTCGCCAAGTCCGATGACGCGACGCGCGCGACGTTGGCGGCGGGCTACTGGCAGTGGGTCGCATTGCTGGAGCGGTCCATCGGCCGGATGCGGTCGCGGGGTGTATTGGTCGCCGACGCCGATCCGCGGCGGCTGGCGCTGAGCATCGTCTGCGCCCACCAGGGCGGCGGCACCATGACCTTCACCTACCGACAGGAGTGGCCGCACGCCGACGCCGTGCGATTCGCGGTGAACCACCTGCGGATGTATGCCGCTGACCCCGCCGAACGCGCCGCGCGCCCGGCCCGTCGCCCCCGCGGCCAGCGCGCAAGCCCGGTGCGCGACGGCGGCGACAGCCCGGTCACGTTCACCCGCAAGGGGCTGGCGACGCGGGCGCGTATCGTGCAGGCCGCCGCTGGCCTGATGTTCGAGCGCGGCGCCGCCGGGACCAGCATCGACGACGTGCGCCGGAGCGCTGCCGTCAGCGGTTCGCAGATCACGCACTACTTTCAGGGCAGGCGGGATCTGATGCGTCAGGTCATCGGCACACGGCGCGCCGACGTGATGGCGTTTCATCGCCGACCGCCGTTGGGCGGGCTGGACAGCCTCGCGGCGCTACACGCGTGGGTGGATGCCTGCCTGGCCGACGTGGACGGTGTCTACCTGCGCGGCGGGTGCGTCTACGGTTCGCTTGCCGGCGAGCTGCTGGAGGCCGACGACGAGATCCTCGATGATCTGGCCGCCGGGTACGACCAATGGCTGGCGCTGTTTCGCGCCGGTCTTACGGCGATGCGCGGCCGTGGCGATCTGCGTGCTGACGCCGATCCACGCCACCTGGCCATTGCGCTGGTGGCCGCACACCAGGGCGGCGCCATGCTCACCTTTGCGACCGGCAGCCCGGAACCACTCACCGCGGCGCTGCACGCGGCCGTCGACTATGTGGGCTCGTTCGCTCCGCCGCGCGGCGACCGGGCGCCGCGGCGCAAATCCTGAGCGTCGCCCGCCTGGACAATTCTGGGTTATTACCCCCATAATATTGGGTCATATGACCCAATCGGTTCCGATGGGAGGCGTGAAGATGTCTGATACCGAATTGGTAACCGCGGGACCGGCCGTGGTGCGGGAACAGCCGGGTGGTCAGACCATGCGGGCGATCGTCTTGGCGAAGTTCGGTGGGCTGGACAGCCTGGTCTACACCGACATCCCCAAACCGTTGCCACGGGACGGGGAGGTGGTCATCAAGGTCAAAGCCTTCGGCATCAACCACGCCGAGATGCACATGCGCCGAGGCGAATGGGCCGAAGCTGCCGAAGTCAGCGGTATTGAATGTGTCGGCGTCGTGGACTCATGCCCGGGCGGCGAGTTTCCGGTCGGGGCCAAGGTGGCGGCGTTGATGGGTGGCCTGGGTCGAACCATCAACGGCAGCTATGCCGAATACACGCGGGTGCGCGCCGACAACGTCGCGCTCCTCGATTCCGACCTGCCGTGGTCGCAGTTGGCGGCGCTGCCCGAAACCTATGCCACCGCCTGGACTTGTCTATTCCGCAACCTCAATCTTGTCGCTGGGCAAACCGTGGTGATACGGGGTGCGACATCGTCCTTCGGTCAGGCGGCGGTCAAGCTGGCGGTCGCCGCCGGTGCGCATGTCATCGCCACCACGCGCAGCCGCGAACGGTTTGCGCTGCTCGAGAACCTCGGCGCCGCACGCGCTGAGGAGGAAGCACCCGACCTGGGCACCCGCATCGCCGAAGCCAAGCGGATCGATGCAGTTCTCGACCTCCTCGGCAACAGCACCATCCTCGACTCCTTGAACATGCTGCGCCGGGGCGGCAGCGCTTGCCTGGCGGGATGGCTGGGCGGGCTGGACCCCATCGCCGAGTTCAATCCGCTACTGCAAATGGCCAGCGGGGTGAACCTCACCTTTTTCGGCAGCTTTGTGTTCGGGGCGCCGGGATTCCCGCTGTCCGACGTCCCGTTGCAAGACATCGCGCGGCAGGTGGCCGCCGGCGCTCTTGAAGCAAGCCCGTCGCGCGTGTTTACCTTTCACCAGGTGCCCGAGGCCCACCGAATCATGGAGGCCGGAGACGCCGGCGGAAAAATGGTGGTCGTTGTGGAATGAGCATCGCGGCGCCCCCGGTTCTCGTGTTCGATGTGAACGAAACGCTCCTCGACATCGACGGGCTGTCACCTTTTTTCGAGCGGGTCTTCGGTGACTCCGCGGTGCTGCGCGAATGGTTCGGCCAGCTGGTGATGTACTCGATGACATTGACCCTGTCGGGTCGCTACGTCGACTATCTCACCCTCGCCCAGCAGGTGGCGAGGATGCTGGCCGACATCCATCGGGTCAACATCACCGATGCGGACGTGCACGAGTTGCGGGCGGGCATGCTGACTATGCCCGCACATCCCGACGCCGTGGACGGACTCACTACGCTGCGCGACAAGGGTTTCCGGTTGGTGACCCTGACCAATTCGCCGCCAAACCCCGGTGGCCCCAGCGCGCTGCAGCACGCTGGGCTGGCTCAGTTTTTCGAAAGACAGTTCAGCGTCGACGCCGTCGGTGCGTTCAAACCCGCCCCGGCGGTCTATCACCGGGTGTGTCAGGAGCTCGGGGTTGCGGCCGCGGCATGCATGCTGGTCGCGGCCCACATGTGGGATACCGTCGGCGCCCAATCCGCCGGGTACAGCGGTGCGCTGATCACCCGGCCCGGCAACGCGCGCCTGCAGGGTCATGGTCTGCCGCAGCCCACCATGGTGGCACCCGATCTGCGTGACTTCGCCCGCCAACTATCCACCGCGAGGAGTGATCTGTCGTGACGACAACCCACCCGGAACAAACCTATGACGTAGTGGTGCTCGGCGCCGGACCGGTCGGGCAGACCGTGGCCGATCGCGCACGGGCCGCCGATCTCAGCGTGGCGGTGGTCGAACGCGAACTCGTGGGCGGTGAGTGCTCGTATTGGGCGTGTGTGCCCAGCAAGGCGCTGCTGCGTCCGGTGCTCGCCGTCGCCGATACCGGCCGCGTCGACGGCGCGCGCCAGGCGGTCACCGGGTCGCTGAACGCCGCCGGCGCCTTCGGCCGGCGCGACCGCTATGTCAGCAACTGGGACGACGTCGGGCAAGCGGACTGGGTGGACGGCATCGGGGCAACCCTGGTGCGCGGCCACGGCCGGCTGGCGGGCGCACGACGAGTCGTGGTCACCACGTCGGGCGGTGACGCCGCCACGCTGACCGCCCGCCACGCGGTGGTGATCTGCACCGGCAGTCGCCCGGCGCTGCCCGACCTGCCCGGCATCACGGACGCTCGGCCGTGGACCAACCGCCGCGCCACCGACAGTAGCGAGGTCCCCGACCGACTCGCCGTCATCGGCGGCGGCGGTGTTGCTGTCGAAATGGCCACCGCCTGGCGAGGTCTGGGCTCCGCGGTCACGCTGCTGGTGCGCCGCTCGGGTGTGCTGCCCCGGATGGAGCCCTTCGTCGGCGAATTCGTCGGGCGCGGCCTCGCCGACGCCGGTGTCGATGTGCGGGTCGGGGTATCGGTCGTCAAGCTGCGCCGGCCGGACCCGGGCGGACCGGTGACCCTGGAATTGGACGACGGCTCCGAGCTGCGGGTCGACGAGGTGTTATTCGCCACCGGCCGGGCTCCGCTCACCGACGACATCGGGTTGAACTCCGTCGGGCTGACACCGGGCGGCTGGCTGGACGTCGACGACACCTGCCGGGTGGCGGCGCTCGACGACGGCTGGCTGTACGCCTGCGGTGACGCCAACCACCGCGCCCTGCTCACCCACGAAGGCAAATACCAGGCGCGCATCGCCGGTGCGGCCATCGCGGCGCGGGCCGCGGGACGACCGGTGGACACCGAGCCGTGGGGTGCGCACGCAACGACCGCCGATCACCATGCGGTGCCGCAAATTTTCTTCACCGACCCCGAAGCCGCCGCGGTCGGGTTGTCGGTTACGCAGGCCGAGCAGGCCGGTCACCGGGTGCGCGCGGTGGACGTCGAGGTCGGCGATGCCGTGATGGGGGCGAAGCTGTACGCCGACGGCTACCGCGGCCGGGCGCGGATCGTGGTCGATCTCGACGGCGGGTACCTGTTGGGTGCGACGTTCGTCGGTCCCGGCGTGTCTGAGCTGCTGCATTCGGCCACCATCGCCGTCGCCGGCCGGGTGCCCATCGACCGGCTCTGGCACGCCGTGCCGTGCTTCCCGACGATCAGCGAAGTGTGGTTGCGGCTGCTGGAGGCCTACCGGGATAGCCCGACAGGTTAACGCGGGCCGGGCAGGCGCAGCAGCAACCTGACCCCGCCCAACGAGCTGTCCTCCAACGCCGCGGTGCCGCCGTGCAATTCGGCCTGCTGGGCCACCAGCGCCAGCCCCAAACCCGAGCCCGAGGCCGACGCCGTCGACCCGCGGGAGAACCGGTCGAACACCATCTGGCGTTCCTCCTCGGGCACCCCGGTGCCGTTGTCGTCGACGGCGATCTCCACCCCGGCCCGCGAACTCACCGCCGAGAGCTGCACCTGGGTGGCGCCGCCGTGTTTGACCGCGTTGGCGATCGCGTTGTCGACGGCCAGCCGCAGCCCGGCCGGCAGCCCGATGATGATGCAGGTCGGCGACGGCGCCAGCGACACCTCCAGGTCGGGATAGATCCGCATCGCGTCGTGGGCGGCCCGGTCCAGCAGCTCGGTGATGTCGACGGGGACCTGATCGTCGAAGGTGGACAGCTCACCCTGCGCCAGCCGCTCCAGTGCGCCCAACGTGGCCTCGATCCGTGACTGGGTGCGGACGACGTCGTTGATCACCTCTTTGCGTTGATCGTCGGGCAGATCCAGCGTGGACAGCACCTCCAGGTTGGTACGCATCGCGGTCAGCGGGGTGCGCAGCTCATGGGAGGACACCGCGGCGAAGTCGCGGGCCGAGGCCAGGGCCTCCTGGGTGCGGTCCTGCGCCTTCCAGATCCGCTCCAGCATGCCGCGCATCGCTTCGGCGATCTCGACTGCCTCGGTGGCGCCGCGCACCTCAATTTGGGGCCGCTCATCGCCGGCGTCGATCGAGCGGGCCTGCTGCGCCAACCGTTTGAACGGTCGCACCGCGAACGCGGCCAGCAGCCAGGCGAATACCGCCGCCGCGGCGATGGAGAACCCGCAGATCAAGATCACCCGGCGGTGCAGGTTGTTGGTGTCGGCGATGGTGGCGTCGTAGGTGTCGCCGACCGCCAACGAGCGTGGGCCCGGCCCGGGGATGTCGACGGTGCGCACCCGGTAGCGCACCCCGTCGACGTCGGTGTCGGCATAGCCCGCCGGCAGCGGAGGCAGCACCACCGCGGAGTTCGACGTCACATCGTCGCCCTTGCGCACGGTGATGACCGCAGCCCGGGCGCTGGCCGCGCGGGGGATTTCGCCCATGCTGACGAACGGAATCGCGAACCCGGCCGCCTCGTCCAGGCGGCGATCCAGCCGCTCCTTGCGGTCCCGGGTGATGCCCACCCAGACGATCGCACCGGTGATGAGCACCGCGATTGCCGTGCCGATCGCCACCGCGAGCACCACCCGACTCCGCAGCGACGGTGTGCGGGTGAAGATCCGCGACAGCAGGTTCATGACGGCGCAATCACTGCATGCGCAGCACAAACCCCACGCCGCGGACCGTGTGCAGCAGCCGCGGTGCGCCGCCGGCCTCCAACTTGCGCCGCAGGTACCCGATGAATACGTCGACGACGTTGGTGTCGGCGGCGAAATCGTAGCCCCACACCAGCTCGAGCAGCTGCGCGCGGGACAACACCGCGGTCTTGTGTTCGGCCAGCACCGCCAGCAGGTCGAACTCCCGCTTGGTCAGGTCCACGTCGACCCCGTTGACCCGAGCCCGCCGACCCGGGATGTCCACCTCCAGCGGACCCACCGTGATGGTTTCCGACGAGGAGGTGGCGGTGGATCCGCGGCGACGCAGCAGCGCCCGCACCCGCGCCACCAGCTCCTGCAGCACGAACGGTTTGACCAGGTAGTCGTCCGCACCGGCCTCCAGGCCGGCGATCCGGTCGTCGACCGAGCTGCGCGCGGACAGCACACAGACCGGGACGTCGTTATCCATCGCGCGCAGGGCGGTGACGACGCTGACGCCGTCCAGCACCGGCATGTTGATGTCGAGCACGATCGCGTCCGGGCGGGTCTCGGTCGCGCTGCGCAAGGCCTCCGCGCCGTCCTTGGCCGTGGCCACCTCGAACCCGGACAGCCGCAGCCCGCGCTCCAGCGACGCCAATACGTCGTCGTCGTCGTCGACAACTAGTACCCGCGGTGAGGTTGCACCCGTGTCCATGCCGCCCATCTTGCCTGATCGATCCGCGCAATCGCGGGAAGGTCCACATCCACTTATTCAGCTGCCGCTCATGCCAAGCTGAGCAACGTGCCTGCGATCGCAGCGCCGCCCACCCGCCGGCGGCCGGGCTCCGACCTGCGTCGGCTGCTGCCGTACCTGCGACCGTACCGCGCGCGCTGGATCGCCATGGTGGTGATCGCGGTGATCAGCCTGGCCGCCACGGTGGCGATTCCACTGCTGACCAAGGCCGTCATCGACGGGCCGGTCCGCCACCACGATCAGCGCGGGCTGTGGGTGTGGGGGACCGCGGCGACCGCCGTCGGGATCAGCGAGGCGGTGCTGTGGTTCGTCCGGCGCTGGTTGGTTGCCCACGCCACCATGGGGGTGGAAGCCGACATCCGCACCGACCTGTACGCCCAGCTGCAGCTGCTGCCGATGGCGTTTCACGGACGCTGGCAGTCCGGGCAGCTGCTGTCGCGGATCATGAACGACCTGTCCACCATCCGCCGGCTGTTGTCGTTCGGTCTGGTGTTCCTGGTGCTCAACTCGGTGCAGATCGCGGTCGTGACGGTGCTGCTGCTGGCGATGTACTGGCCGCTGGGGCTGGTGGTGGCGGCCTCGATCGTGCCGATCGCGGGCACCGTGCTGCACTTCGAGCGCCGCTACACCCGGCTGTCGCGCCAAGCCCAGGACCAGGCCGGGCAGGTGGCCACCCACGTCGAGGAGGCGGCGCTAGGGGTGCGGGTGGTCAAGTCCTTCGGCCGCGAGGACTATCTGTTCGAGCGGTTCGATCGGCAGGCCACCGCCCTGTACGACACCGAGGTGCGCAAGGTCGCGGTGTCGGCGCGGTTCTGGACGCTGCTGGAGGTCATTCCCACCCTGACCCTGATTGTGGTGCTGGGGTTGGGCGCCGACGCGGCCGGCCGCGGCCTGGTCAGCATGGGCACCCTGGTTGCGTTCATCACCTTGATGCTGTCGCTGGTGTGGCCGCTGTCCTCGCTGGGGTTTCTGTTGTCGATGACCCAGGAGGCGATGACCGCGGCCAACCGGATCGCCGAAATCTTCGACGCCCGCGCCGACATCACCGACGGTCCGCGGCCGGATCCGCCGCGCGGCGGGCACCTGGAACTCTGCGACGTCGGCTTCCGGTTCCCGGGCAACGACGGGTGGGCGCTGCGCGGCGTGAACCTCACTGTCGAGCCGGGCCAGACCCTGGGGCTGGTTGGGGCCACCGGGGCGGGCAAGTCGGTGCTGGTGGCGTTGTTGTCGCGGCTCTACGACGTCGCCGAGGGCGTCATCCGGATCGACGGCGTCGACATCCGGGAACTGAGCCTGCCCGCGTTGCGGCAGTCGGTGACAACGGCTTTCGAGGATCCGACGCTGTTCTCCATGTCGGTGGCCGAGAACCTGCGGCTGGGCCGCCCGGACGCCACCGACGCCGAGCTGGAACGGGCCCTCGAGATCGCCGCCGCCGGGTTCGTCTACGAGCTGCCGTTCGGGCTGGACACCCGGATCGGGGAACAGGGCATGAGCCTGTCCGGCGGTCAGCGCCAACGGCTCTCGTTGGCGCGGGCCATCGTGGCGGCGCCGACCATCCTGGTCCTCGACGACACCCTGTCGGCGCTGGACGTGCACACCGAGGCGGTGGTCACCGACGCGCTGCGGCGGGCGCTGCGCGACGTCACCGCGATCGTCGTCGCCCGCCGGGCCTCGACGGTGCTGCTGGCCGATAAGGTGGCGCTGCTGCAGCACGGCACCGTCACCCACCTCGGCACCCACCCCGAATTGCTGGCCGCCGTCCCGGAATACCGGTATCTGCTGGCCGCCGACGACGAACTCGACGACGGCCGGGAACGCGAACCGACGTGGCGGGACGACGACGAGTTCAACCGCCTGGACCACACCCACACCCAGCAGTACGCCACCGACTCCGCCTGTGCCGCATCGGCGCTGGCGATGCCGGAGGAGAAACGCCGATGACCACCGCCTGGCGCGGCCGGCTCGCCAAGACCCCCGAGCCCATCCTGGACGAGTCGGTGCCCCATGCGGCGCGCGCCCTGCTGGGCTCCTTGCTGGCACCGTACCGGTGCACGGTGGGGGTGCTGGCGCTGGTCGTGGTGGCGGAAAACGCTGCGCGGCTGGCGGTTCCGCTGCTGGTCCAGCGCGGCATCGACCGCGGCATTCCGCCCCTGCTGGCCGGCGGATCGTCGCGGGAGCTGCTGCGGGTGGTCGCCGTGCTCTGCGCGGTGGTGGCCGTGCAGACGCTGACCCGAATGTATTTCCTCAACCGGTCCGGACGGGTGGGCCAGCGGGTGCTGCTGGAGCTGCGGCGGCGGGTCTTCCGGCATTTCCAGCGGCTCGACTTGGCGTTTCATCACCGCTACACCTCGGGGCGGGTGGTGAGCCGGTTGACCAACGACGTCGACGCCATCCAGGCCATGTTGGAAACCGGATTCGACAGCCTGG
The DNA here is from genome assembly GCF_041287095.1 of Mycobacterium sp. pUA109. Lineage (NCBI taxonomy): Bacteria > Bacillati > Actinomycetota > Actinomycetes > Mycobacteriales > Mycobacteriaceae > Mycobacterium > Mycobacterium sp. pUA109. The sequence goes on from NZ_JBGGKS010000006.1 coordinate 56,032, forward strand.
TGACCGCCGTGCTCACCCTGGCCGGCACCGCGGTGCTGCTGGTGACGCTGGACTGGCGGCTGGGGCTGATGTGCCTGGTGGCCTTCCCGATCCTGGTCGCGCTGACCGGATGGTTTCGCGCCGAATCGGCCAAGACCTACCGCGAGGTGCGGGACGCCGCCGCGTTGGTGATCGTGCAGTTCGTCGAAACCATGACCGGGATCAAAGCCGTGCAGGCCTACCGGCGGGAGCCGCGCAACCAGCAGATCTTCAACGACGTCGCCGACCGGTACCGGGCGGTAAACGAGAAGACGTTCACCCTGCTGGCGGTGTTCATGCCGGGAGTGAAGCTGATCGGCAACCTCACCACCGGGGTGGTGTTGCTGTACGGCGGTTGGCGGGTGCTGCACGGCCACATGACGATCGGCACCCTGACCGCGTTCCTGCTGTACCTGCGGATGTTCTTCGAGCCGATGCAGGAGATCACCCAGTTTTTCAACACCTTCCAGTCGGCGTCCTCGGCGTTGGAGAAGCTGGCCGGGGTGCTCGCCCAGCGCCCCGCCATCGCCGATCCGGCGACCGCGGTGCCGCTGCCCACTGCCGCCGGTGCGGTCGCGTTGCACAACGTGCGGTTCGGTTACGTGTCCGGCCGACCGGTGCTACCCGACCTGACGCTGCGGATCCCGGCGGGCCAGACCGTCGCGCTGGTGGGCAGCACCGGCGCCGGCAAGACCACCCTGGCCGCGCTGATCGCCCGGTTCTATGACCCGACCGCGGGTGCGGTGACGCTGGACGGGGTTGATTTGCGCGATCTCGCCCAGGCCGAGCTGCGCCGCCAGGTGGTGATGGTGACCCAGGAGAACTTTATGTTCGCCGGCACCGTCGCCGACAACATCCGGTTCGGCCGGCCCGACGCCACCGACGCGCAGCTGCGGCACGCCGCCGAGGCGGTCGGCGCCGCGGCGTTCATCACCGCGCTGCCGCAGGGCTATCACACCGACGTGGCGTCCCGCGGCGGCCGGTTGTCGGCCGGGCAGCGGCAATTGGTCGCCTTCGCCCGCGCGTTCCTCGCCGACCCGGCGGTGCTGATCCTCGACGAGGCCACCTCCTCGCTGGACATCCCCAGCGAGCGTCAGGTGCAACGCGCGCTGCGCACCGTGCTGGCGGATCGGACGGCGGTGGTGATCGCGCACCGGCTGTCCACGGTCCAGGTGGCCGACCGGGTGCTGGTGCTCGAGCAAGGCCGCGTCGTCGAGGACGGCCCGCCGGGGGAGCTGATCACCGAGGGCGGACATTTTGCGGCGCTGCAGGAGGCGTGGCGGCGGTCGCTGGCTTGAGTGGTGCGCACGGCTTTGCGCCGAGATCGACGCTGGCGCGCGCCGCACTCGACATTTCCCGCGGTGCGGTCGATCTCGGCGCCGGGACTAGCTGGGCAACCCGATGCGCCGATAGCGGGCCAGCCGCGCGGCCAGCCGGGCCTCGTCGGGCAGGTCGCGCAGCGTGTACAGCTCGGCGGCAATGGCCCGCGACAACCGTTTGGCGAAGTCGATCGGCTCGTCGGCGGCATCCGGGTGCTCGGGCACGATCGCGTCGACGATCCCGGCGGCCAACAAATCGGCGGAGCGAATGCCCTGGGCCACCGCCAACTCGGGGGCGTGGTCGGTGTCACGGAACACGATCGCGCTGGCGCCCTCCGGTGGCAGCGGCGCCAGCCAGCCGTGCAGTGCGGCCAGCACCCGATCGGCGGGCACCATGGCCAGCGCCGGGCCGCCGCTGCCCTGCCCCAGCAACACCGACACCGTCGGCACCGCCAACGTGACCAGCTCGGCCAAACACGCCGCGATCTCGCCGGCCAGCCCGCCCTGCTCGGCCTCCACCGACAGCGCCGGGCCGGGCGTGTCGATCACCAGCACCAGCGGCAGCCGCAGCCCCGCGGCCAGCGCCATCCCGCGGCGGGCCTCCCGCAGCGCCGCCGGCCCGAGCAGGCCGCGGACTTTCTGCTGGCCCAGCACCACCGCCGGTTGGCCGCGGAACCGGGCCAACGCCAGCAGGGTGGTGGCCGCCTCGCCCACCCCCGTCCCGGACAGCAGCACCTGCTCGGTGGCGCCGTGGCGCAGCAGCCGCCCGACCCCGGGCCGGTCCGGGCGGCGCGAGGCCAGCACCGACTCCCAGGCCGGCACGTCGGGCACCGCCTCCGAAACGGGTGGTGCGGGCGGTGGCGAGGGTGGATCGATGAGCACCTTGAGCGCCCGCTCGCACGTGCGGCGCAGCCACTTGAGCGGCACCACCCCGTCGATCACGCCGTGGCGCTGCAGGTTCTCCGCGGTCTGGATGCCTTCCGGGAACGGTTCGCCGTAGAGCTGCTCATACACCCGGGGTCCCAGGAACCCCACCAGCGCGCCGGGTTGGGCGATGGTGACGTGGCCCAGCGACCCCCACGACGCGAACACCCCGCCGGTGCTGGGATGCCGCAGGTAGACCAGGTAGGGCAGGTGGGCCCGCTTGTGCAGCTCGACCGCGGCGGCGATCTTGACCATCTGCAGGAACGCCACCGTGCCCTCCTGCATCCGGGTGCCGCCCGAGCACGGCGACGCGAGCAGCGGCAGCCGCTCGGCGGTGGCCCGCTCGACGGCGGTGGTGATCCGTTCGGCGGCGGCCACCCCGATCGACCCGGCCAGGAAGTCGAACTCGCAGGCGATCACCGCCACCCGGCGGCCCCGCACCCGGCCCTCGCCGGTGAGCACCGCCTCGTCGCGGCCGGTGGCCGCGCGCACCCGGGCCAGCTCCGCGGTGTAATCCGGGTCGGTGGACACCGCCACCGGGGTGGTGTCCCAGCTGATGAACGATCCGGTATCCAGCACGGCGTCGCGCAGCTCGACGGCCCCGATCCGCTCCACGGGACAACTTTAATAAGCTGGCGCCATGATCGGTGTGATCCGCGACGGCAACGTCTTGACCCTGGAGCTGCAGCGCCCGGAGCGCCGCAACGCGCTGAACTCGGAATTGGTGGATGGTTTGCGCGAGGCGGTGGAGAAGGCCACCGCCGAGGATCTGCGGGCCATCGTGCTGACCGGGCAGGGCACCGTGTTCTGCGCCGGCGCCGACCTGTCCGGCGACGCGTTCGCCGCCGACTACCCCGACAAGCTGGTCGCGCTGCACAAGGCCATCGACGCGTTCCCGATGCCGGTGATCGGCGCGGTCAACGGCCCGGCGATCGGCGCCGGCCTGCAACTTGCCATGATCTGCGACCTGCGGGTGGTCGCCCCCGAAGCGTTCTTCCAGTTCCCGGTCGCCAAATACGGGTTGGCGTTGGACAACTGGAGCATCCGCCGGCTGACGTCGCTGGTCGGGCACGGCCGGGCCCGGGCGATGCTGTTGACCGCCGAGAGGTTGAGCGCCGACGTCGCACTGCAGACCGGGATGGCCAACCGGATCGGCACCCTGGCCGATGCCCAGGCCTGGGCGCAGGAGGTCGCCGGGTTGGCGCCGCTGGCGTTGCAGCACGCCAAGCGGGTACTCAACGACGACGGCGCCTACGAGGAGCAGTGGCCGGCCCACAAGGAACTGTTCGACAAGGCGTGGGGCAGCCAGGACGTGATCGAGGCGCAGGTCGCCCGGGTGGAAAAACGACAACCGAAATTCCAGGGGGCCTGATCGAGATGCTGCGCGGGGCGCTGCGGCTGGCCGCGGGAACGGCCACGCTGGCCGCCGGAAGCTGGGCGGTCCGCGCCCTGCACGGCGCCCCGGCGGCGCTGGGCGCCACCCCGGCCGCGATCCGGGCCGTCGCCGAGCGGTCACCGAACTACCGCGACGGGGTGTTCGTCAACACCGACCCGGCGTCGATGATCAACCTGGACCGCGAACAACAGCGCCTGGTCCTGCGGGAGCTGATCGGCGGGCGCGCGGCCAGCCGGCCCGCCGCCCCGATCCCGCTGGCCACCCCGGAGCCCCGCGAAGACCGGGAGGCCGCCGGCGGGCTGGCGGTCACATGGTTGGGTCACGCGACGGCGCTGGTCGAGATCGACGGGTACCGGGTGCTCACCGACCCGGTCTGGAGTGATCGCTGTTCCCCGTCGGACCTCGTCGGCCCCGAACGCCTGCATCCGCCGCCGCTGCCGCTGGAGGCGCTGCCCGCCGTCGACGCGATCGTCATCAGCCACGACCACTACGACCACCTCGATATCGACACGGTGACCGCGCTGGCCCGCACCCAGCGGGCGCCGTTCTTCGTGCCGCTCGGTGTCGGTGCGCACCTGCGTGACTGGGGTGTGCCCGAGGAGCGCATCGTCGAACTCGATTGGCACGAACGGGGCCAGGTCGACGAGCTCACCTTGGTCTGCACCCCGGCCCGGCACTTCTCCGGGCGGTTTTTGACCCGCAACCTCACACTGTGGGCGTCGTGGGCGGTGCTCGGCCCGACGCATCGGGTGTATTTCGCCGGGGACACCGGCTACACCACGAGCTTCGCCGAGATCGGTTCGGCCCACGGGCCGTTCGACCTAACCCTGATGCCGGTCGGCGCCTACAACGCGGCCTGGCCCGACATCCACATGAATCCCGAGGAGGCCGTGCAGGCCCACCGCGACGTCACCGGGCCCACGCCCAGCCTGTTGGTGCCGATCCACTGGTGCACGTTCCGGCTGGCGCCGCACCCCTGGGACGAGCCGATCCAGCGGCTGCTGGCGGCCGCCGAGACCGCCGGCGTGCAGGTGGCGGTGCCCAAACCGGGTGGACGGGTGGATCCCGCGCAGCCCGACGGGTTGCAGCCCTGGTGGCAGCTCTGACCGCGACACTGGCCGCCGGGCTCACCGACGCCGACGTCGCCCAGCGGGTCGCCGACGGCAAGACCAATGACGTCCCCACCCGTGCCGCGCGCAGCGTTCCCGAGATCATCCGGGCCAACGTGTTCACCCGGATCAACGCCATCCTGGGGGTGCTGTTGGTCATCGTGCTGTCCACCGGCTCGCTGATCAACGGGCTGTTCGGCCTGCTGATCATCGCCAACAGCGTCATCGGGATGATCCAGGAGATCCGGGCCAAACAGACCCTGGACAAGCTGGCGATCGTCGGACAGGCAAAACCGGTGGTGCGCCGGCAATCCGGAACCCGGGCGTTGCCGCCCGGCGAGGTGGTGCTCGACGACATCATCGAACTGGGCCCGGGGGACCAGATCGTCGTCGACGGCGACGTCGTCGAGGAATCCGGGCTGGAGGTCGATGAGTCGCTGCTGACCGGGGAGGCCGACCCGATCACCAAAAGCACCGGGGATCCGGTGATGTCGGGCAGTTTCGTGGTCGCCGGCACCGGGGCCTACCGCGCCACCAAGGTGGGCGCCGCGGCCTACGCCGCCCAACTCGCCGAAGAGGCCAGCAAGTTCACCCTGGTGAAATCCGAACTGCGCAGCGGCATTAACAAGATTCTGCAGTTCATCACCTACCTGCTGGTCCCGGCCGGGTTGTTGACTATCTACACCCAGCTGTTCACCACCCACGTCGGCTGGCGGGATTCGGTGCTGGCGATGGTGGGCGCGCTGGTGCCGATGGTGCCCGAGGGTTTGGTGCTGATGACCTCGATCGCGTTCGCGGTCGGGGTGGTTCGGCTGGGGCAGCGGCGCTGCCTGGTGCAGGAACTGCCCGCCATCGAGGGGTTGGCCCGCGTCGACGTGGTGTGCGCCGACAAGACCGGCACCCTCACCGAGAACGGGATGCAGGTCTCCGGTGTCGCCGAACTCGGCCACCCCACCGACGGTGTCGCGCAGGTGCTGGCCGCGCTGGCCGCCGCCGACGCCCGCCCCAACGCCAGCATGGCGGCCATCGCGACGGCCTATCCGCATGCTCCGGGCTGGACGGTGACCGCGACGGCGCCGTTCAAGTCGGCGACGAAATGGAGCGGCGCCTCCTACGGGGAGCACGGCAACTGGGTGATCGGCGCGCCCGACGTGCTGCTCGACCCGGCGTCGACGGCCGCCGCGCGCGCCGAACAACTCGGCGCCCAGGGGCTGCGGGTGCTGTTGCTGGCCGCCGCCGATGTGCCCGTCGACCACCCCGACGCGCCGGGCACGGTGACGCCGGTCGCGCTGGTGGTGCTCGAGCAGAAGCTGCGGCCCGACGCCGGCGCGACCCTGGACTACTTTGCCGCCCAGCATGTCTCGGTCAAGGTGATCTCCGGGGACAACGCGGTCTCGGTGGGTGCGGTCGCCGGCAAGCTCGGGTTGCACGGCGAGACGATGGATGCGCGGCAGCTGCCCACCGAGCCGGCCGAACTGGCCGACGCGGTGGCCGAGCACACCACCTTCGGGCGGGTGCGCCCCGACCAGAAGCGGGCCATGGTGCACGCCCTGCAGTCCCGCGGACACACCGTGGCGATGACCGGTGACGGCGTCAACGACGTGCTGGCGCTCAAGGACGCCGACATCGGGGTGGCGATGGGCGCGGGCAGCTCGGCGGCGCGGGCGGTCGCGCAGATCGTATTGCTGGACAACAAGTTCGCCACCTTGCCCTACGTCGTCGGCGAGGGCCGCCGGGTGATCGGCAACATCGAACGCGTCTCGAATCTGTTCCTGACCAAAACGGTGTACTCGGTGCTGCTGGCGCTGCTGGTCGGGATCGCCGGGTTGAGCTCCAAATGGTTCGGCGCCGACCCGCTGCTGTACCCGTTCCAGCCGATCCACGTCACCATCGCCGCCTGGTTCACCATCGGGATCCCGTCGTTCATCTTGTCGTTGGCGCCCAACAACGAGCGGGCGCATTCCGGCTTTGTCCGGCGGGTGATGACGGCCGCGCTGCCGTCCGGGCTGGTGGTCGGGATCGCCACCTTCGTCTCGTACCTGGTGGCCTACCAGGGCCGCGAAGCCACCGCCGCCCAGCAGCTGCAGGCCTCGACGGCGGCGTTGATCACCTTGCTGGTGTCGGCGATCTGGGTGCTGGCCGTGGCGGCACGCCCATACGAGTGGTGGCGGCTGGGGCTGGTGGTGGTCTCGGCGCTGGCCTACGTGGTGCTCTTCTCCATCCCGCTGGCCCGGGAAAAGTTCCTGCTCGACCCGTCCAACCTGGTGGTGACGGCGACCGCGCTGGGCATCGGCGCGCTGGGTGCCGCCGCGATCGAGGTGCTGTGGTGGATCGAGGGGGCGGTTCTGGGCGAAACCCGACAACTGTGGCGCAGGTAAGATCTGCGAACGCAGAGGTATGGGCTCCGCACCGAAAGGATTGAGTGATGGGATTCCTGGACAAGGTGAAAGGCCTGTTGTCGCAGAACGCCGATAAGGTCGGCCAGGCCATCGACAAGGCCGGCGACATCGTCGACGACAAGACGCAGGGCAAATACTCCGACACCGTCGACAAAGTGCAGGAAGCGGCCAAGAAGGCCGTCAACAAGGACGAGCAACAGAACTAACCTATGGCGAAACTCTCCGGATCCATCGATGTCCCGCTGCCGCCGCAAGAGGCCTGGGCCTATGCGTCGGACCTGTCGCGCTACAAGGAGTGGCTGAGCATCCACCGGGTGTGGCGCAGCGCGCTGCCCGACACCCTGGAAAAGGGCACCGTCCTGGAGTCGATCGTCGAGGTCAAGGGCATGCTGAACCGGATCAAGTGGACCATCGTGCACTACAAGCCGCCGGAGGCCATGACGCTGAACGGCGACGGCAAGGGCGGGGTCAAGGTCAAGCTGATGGCCAAGGTCAAGCCCAAGGACGACGGCTCGGTGGTCAGCTTCGACGTGCACCTGGGCGGTCCGGCGCTGTTCGGGCCGATCGGCATGCTGGTGGCCGGCGCGCTCAAGAGTGACATCAACGCATCGCTACGCAAGTTCGTGTCGGTGTTCGCCCCCGCGGCTTAGCGTGGCCGATCTCCGCGCCGAATATCCGTACCAGGATGCGGCGCTGTCGATCGAGCAGCGCACCGAGGACCTGCTGTCGCGGCTGGCGCTCGACGACAAGGTCGCGTTGATGTTCCACACCATGGCCGTCCTCGGTGACGTCGGCCAGTTCGGGCCGGAACTGCCCATCCCGGCGCTGTCGGCCCTGCTGGAGAAGGGGTTGACGCACTTCAACGTGATCGGGGCAGCCGCCGACGGGCGGGAATTCGCCCAGTGGTGCAACGGCGTCCAGCGCATCGCGCTGCAACGCGCACCCCACCCCATCCCGGTGACCCTGTCCACCGATCCGCGCCACCACTTCACCGACAACCCGGTGGCGCAGATGGTGGCCGGCGCGTTCTCGCAGTGGCCAGAAACGCTGGGGCTGGCGGCGATCGGCGCACCGGAGCGGGTGCGGCAGTTCGCCGACATCGTCCGGCAGGAGTATCTGGCGGTCGGGATCCGGGTCGCGCTGCACCCGCAGATCGATGTGACCACCGAACCGCGCTGGTCGCGCATCAGCAGCACCTTCGGCGAAGACGCCGATCTCACCGCGCGGCTGGCCGTCGGTTACCTGCACGGTCTGCAGGGCGAGTCGCTGGGCGCCGATTCGGTGGCGGCGATGATCAAACACTTTCCCGGTGGGGGACCGCAAAAGGACGGCCTCGACCCGCATTTCCCGTGGGGACGCGAACAGGTCTACCCGGGCGACAACGCCGACTACCATCTGCGACCGTTTCGGGCCGCGTTGGCCGCCGGCGCCGCCGAGGTGATGCCGTACTACGGGATGCCGGTCGGAACCGCCTGGGACGAGGTCGGTTTCGGCTTCAACAAGTCGGTGATCACCGGGTTGCTGCGCGACCAACTGGGCTTCGACGGGGTGGTGTGCACCGATTGGGGACTGATCACCGACCGCCCCGAACTCGGTGACCTCAGCAGCGCCCGGGCCTGGGGCGTCGAACACCTCGGCCGTGAAGAGCGCGTGCTGCGGGCTGTCGGCGCTGGGGTGGACCAGTTCGGCGGCGAAGAATGCACCGAGATCCTGGCCGGTCTGGTGCGCGCCGGTCGCATCAGCCAGGCCCGCATCGACGCGTCGGCGCGGCGACTGCTGCGGATGAAGTTCACCCTCGGACTGTTTGACCGGCCGTTGGTGGACGAAGACCACGCCGCGGTCACCGTCGGCCGGTCAGACTTCCGGGCGGCCGGGCTCCAGGCCCAACAGGATGCCCTGACGCTGCTGACCAATACCGCCCTCGCCGACGGGAAACCGGTGCTGCCGTTGAGACGCGGCATCAAGGTTTATGCGCCGGAGCTCGATCAGGAGGCGCTGGCCGATTTCGCCACCGCGGTGGACACCGCCGCGGCGGCCGACGTGGCGATGCTGCGGCTGAAAGCCCCGTATGAGCCCGCCGACGGCGGCATCGCGCAGTTCTTTCACCACGGCTCACTGGAGTTCGGCGCGGCCGACGTGCAGCCGGTGCTCGAGGTGTGCGCCACCGTGCCGACCATCCTCGACATCACCCTGGACCGGCCCGCCGTGTTGACCCCGCTGGCGGATGCGGCGGCGGCGATCATCGCCAACTTCGGGGTCAGCGAAACCGCGTTGCTCAACGTCCTTTTCGGGGTGTCGGGTCCGCAGGGCGCGCTGCCGTTCGACCTGCCGTCGTCGGATGCGGCGGTCGCCGCCAGCCGCACCGACGTCGCCTTCGACACCGCAGACCCGCTGTTTCGGTTCGGGCACGGGCTGCACTACTGATCCGACCGGACAGATAAATCGGTTGCGCGCAACGCCGCACCGCCGCTAGCGTGGCCGGCGTTGTTGTCCTAGGAGGTCTCGTTGTGACAGGCATCGCCGGTTACCCGCCGTCGCCCGCGCGCTGATCGCCGACGCATCACCCGAGCACACCCCCAGTTCGGTCCCGGTGATCAGCGCATCCGCTGAACCTCCCGGAGACCTGCATGGCTCATCCCGTCCCGCCCGTCGTCGCCCTGACCGACGTCGGTTACCGCTGGCCCGACGGCAGCCCCGCGCTGTCCGGGATCAGCGGCACCTTCGGCGCCGGTCGCACCGGCCTGATCGGGGCCAACGGCGCCGGTAAATCCACGCTGCTGCGGCTGGTCGCCGGCCAGTTGGCGCCCACCACCGGCCACCTGGTCACGTCCGGGGAGGTTGCCTACCTGCCGCAGACGCTGGCCCTCGACGTCGATGCGCCGGTCGCCGATCTGCTCGGCGTCAGCGAGCGGCTCGCCGCGCTGCGGGCCATCGAAAACGGGGACGCCACCGAGCGGCACTTCGACGTCCTGGGCGACCAGTGGGACATCGAGACCCGGGCCGACACGGCCTTGCAAGACATCGGGTTCGGGTCCGCCGACCTGGATCGGCGGGTCGGGGAGTTGTCCGGCGGGGAGGCGATGCTGGTGGCGCTGACCGGGGTGCGGCTGCGCCGCGCACCGATCACCCTGCTCGACGAGCCGACCAACAACCTGGACCGGGACGCCCGCGCCACGCTGACCCGGCTGATCGCTTCCTGGGCGGGGGCGCTCATTGTGGTCAGCCACGACACCGCGCTGCTGGAGGCGATGGACCACACCGCCGAGCTGCACGACGGGCGGCTGACCGTGGTCGCCGGTCCCTACAGCGCGTGGCAAGCACACCTGGACCGGGAGCAGACGGCCGCGGCGCAGACCGCCCGCGTTGCCCAACAGGCCGTCAAGGTCGAAAAACGCCAGCGCGTCCAGGCCGAGACCAAGCTGGCCCGGCGTCGTCGGGCCGGGCGGATCGCCGCGCAGAACAAGCGCGCGGCAAAAATTGTGATGAACCAAAACGCCAGCACCGCACAGGTTTCGGCCGGCAAACTGCGCGCGAACCTCGACCAGCGGGTGCGGACCGCCCAGGCCGAGCTGGAGGCCGCCGCGGCCCGGGGCCGCACCGACGAACGCATTCGCGTCGACCTGCCCGACCCGCAGGTGCCCACCAGCCGGCGCCTCGCCGAACTGCCCGGAACCGGGGGCCCGATCGTCGTGCAAGGTCCGGAGCGCATCGCGGTGACCGGCCCCAACGGGGTCGGCAAGACCTCGCTGCTGCAGTCCCTGCGGGCCGGCACCGCGGGTCGGCTGCTGACCGACCGGGTGGGCTATCTGCCGCAGCGCCTGGACGGCCTGGACGACGCGGCGTCGGTGCTCGACACCGTGCGGGCGGCCGCCCCGACCGCGTCACCGCAGGCGATCCGCGCCCAACTCGCCCGCTTCCTGCTGCGCGGTGACAGCGTGGCGCGCCCGGTCGGCACGCTGTCCGGCGGTGAACGATTCCGGGTGGCGCTGGCCCGGCTGCTGCTCGCCGACCCGCCGCCGCAGCTGTTGCTGCTCGACGAACCCACCAACAACCTCGACATGGCCAGCGTGGATCAACTGGTCGACGCGCTGGGCAGCTACCGCGGAGCCTTCCTGGTGGTCAGCCACGACGACGGGCTGCTGAACCGGCTCGATCTGTCCAAGACGTTGACCATGGCGCGGCACGGTGAACTCGCCGACAACGGCTAACCTCGCAGCTATGACTCGCCTGCACGCCGGTTGGCTGGTTGCGCTGTTCGCCGCGATCCTGTCGGTGAGCACCTGGCTGCCGTGGTTGACCACCGCCGTGAGCGGCGGCGGCCACGCCAACGCGATCGGCGGCAGCGTGGGCGCCGTGACGCTTCCACCCCGCTTCGGGGCGGGGCAGTTGATCGTGTTGCTGGCATCTGCCCTGTTGGTGGCGGGTGCGATGATCGGCCGCGGGCTATCGGCGCGGCTGGCTTCGGTTACCGCACTAGCCATTTCGCTGCTGGTCGTGGCGCTGACCATCTGGTACTACCACATCAACGTGGTGGCGCCGCTGAGCGCCGGCTACGGGCTGTACCTGGGGGCGGCCAGTGCGGTCGGTGCGTTCGCGTGCTCGATCTGGGCGTTGGCGTCGGCCACGGTGCGGTAGCGCGGCGGGAAACCCGGGCGGTCCCGCCGGCTCGTGGTCTGAACCAACGAGACCTAGCAGGCGTGTCCGTCGACAAACACACCCACCTGCTGGGCGTATTGCCCCGCAGGGGGATTGATAAACGCGCCGGTCTCACGAGGGCAGCTCATCGGGCGGTGTGACGGTGCCGATGTCGGTGTGCGCAAAGTCATCGCCCTTGCACAGCAGCGGCTGACCGCTGATCTTGGCCAGGGCATAGGAGAAACAGTCGCCGTAGTTCAGGGCCGCGCGATGTCGTCCCTTGCCGTACCGGCGGTACGCCACACGCGCGGTGCCTGCCTGGTCGGTATCGACGGGAACGAGATCGACCGCGGCGCGGTGTAGCCACAGATCCAACTCGCGCCCGCCCGGTTCGCCGAAACGGGTTTCGATCACGATCGCCGTCTCCAGGTACGACGCTGTCGACATCAGCCGGACCGGGTCGGCTTCGACCGCGGCCTCGAACTGGTCAGCTTCCGGCTCGTCGCTCAACATCGCCACCAGCGCGGAGGTGTCGATCACCATCAAGCAGGCAATCCGTGCTCGTCGTAGCCCAGGATCTGCTCTGCCGTTCGGTTGTCGATTCTCGGTAGCGTCGCGCACCGGCGGCGGATCGCCGCCAATTCCTCGCGCAGCGGGGTGGACTGCGCACGTCCTCGTTCGCGGGTGAGCCGCTCACGGAGCGCCACCACCACTGCCTCGGTCAGCGTCTCGCCGGTGCGAGCGGCGAGTTCGCGCGCCAACCGGTCGGCTTCGGGATGCTTGATGCTCAACGCCATGAGGATGATTCTATATAAGAAGCTAGATTCTAGACGCTCATTTCATTGTTCGAGCCCGCCTGCATCCGGACAGAGAAACATACTTTGACGTGCAGAAAAACGGTGAGAGTGCCCCCGGCAGGATTCGAACCTGCGACACCGGCTTTAGGAGAGCCGTGCTCTATCCCCTGAGCTACGAGGGCGGGGGACCTATTGAAATAGGTGTCGAAAACACTAGTGGATCGCCGATCGCGGTTCGCGTGCGGTTGGATGGGGCGTCGCGGGCTTGTCGCGGAGGCGCAGATGACACCTCGTGGATATGTGTGGCCTGCGGCGATCGCTCGGGGCAACGCTGCTCGACCGCTGTCCACTGTGGAGACGAGTGCGGTTGGTCGCATCGAGCGCGCCGATAGTCATGGCTGTTTTGGGTCGGGCTGGTGCATGAACTGGGACAGCATGCGCCCCACCATCGATTCGATGGTGGATTCGATGGATGCAGCCAGGGTGCCGCTGACGGCGGCGACGGCCAGGGTGCGGAAGCCGATGAGGGTGGTGATGAGTCCGCTGATTTCGGCGTCGTCGGGCAGCGGTGTGCTGGGGGTGATGCGCAGGGCGGCGTGTTCGGCTCCGGCGCGGATCAGGATGTCGCTGATCGCCTCGATGTGTGGCAGCACTTGCTCGTGCACGTCGATGAGTTTGTTCATGCTGACGCCGTAGTCGCGGATCTGGGCAAACGCGTCAAGTAGATTGGGCCGCAGAACAGTTGCGGTGTCGCCGTGCACGCTGATGAGGTTCAGTGCGACGAGGCGTTCGAACGCCGGTGGGTCGGCGACTATGTCTTGAGCTTCGGTCAGCGCAATGAGGTGGGGCTTCTCGGCGGCCCAGGTGCCCGGTGTGGTGGACGGCACGCCCAATAGGTCAGCGAGGCTCTTGCCGTCTTCCAAGGCGCCGAGTAGCTCACGAAGGTTGGCGATGGTGTATCCGCGCGCCAGCATGGAGCTGATCAGCCGTAGCCGCGTTAGGTGGGTGTCGTCGAAAAATGCCAGCCGGCCGGCCCTCCGCGGTGGCGGCAGGAGACCGCGGTCGCGGTATACCCGGATGTTGCGGGTGGTGGTACCGGCCAGCCGGGCCAGTTCGTCGGTGCGGTACTGGCCACTGCCGGCGCCTGCTGGGGCGCGGACCGCGGCGTCGAACAGTTGCGCCACCGCGGTGTCGATGATGTCGCGCCCCTGGCGGCGCACCCGCTTGGGCGCGCGCCGCAGGTTGGCCACAATGGTGGCCATCGGCCCGCCGGAAGAGTGGTGTTTGTGGTCGGAGGGCATTTCAGGCGCTCGAACGGGCAGGTGCGGGGGTGTTGGCGTCCCGCGCGACGGCGGAGTAGTCGCTGAATTGGAAGTCGCGCATCTGTCGAAGATACTGGGTGGCAAAGCCGGGATACATCGTCGCGTTGAATCCATCCTTGGTCAGATACCAGCTGCTGCATCCTGTCATCCAGGTGGTCTTCGTCAATCGCTGCTGCAGTCGCGAGTTGTAGGTGCTCTGCACGTTTTCGCGCACATCCAGGTAGCGCAGATCGTTGTCGACGATCGTGGTGATGGCCCGCACGGCGTAGTCGAGTTGGCCTTCGACGTAGACCAGCAGCGAGTTGTGGCCGGGTCCGGAGTTTGGGCCGGACATGAAGAATAGATTCGGGTAGCCGTGGGCGCTGGCACTCTTGTAGGCCTGCGCGCCGTCGCGCCATTGGGCTTGCAGGGACCTCCCGCTCAGGCCGTGCACCGGGAACGGCGGCCCGGTCAGGTGAACGTCGTATCCGGTGGCGAACACGATGGCGTCCAGGTGGTGCTCGATGCCGTCGCTGGTACGGATCCCGGCCGGGCTCAAGGTGGCGATCGGCCAGTCGATGAGTTTGCAGTTATCTTGTTGCAGGGCCGGATAGTAGTCGCTGGAGACCAGCATGCGTTTGCAGCCCGGGGTGAAGTCGGGAGTCAATTGGCGGCGCAGCCAGGGGTCCTTGACCTGCCGCCGTAGGTGGGCCTTTCCGGCCCAAGCCACGGCCTTGGTCAGCGGTGAATCCCACACCAGCGCGGTGGCGCTGGCCTCGTGCCCTATGAACAGCGCAAGACGTGCAAGCCGTTGGGTGGCGGGCATGGCGGCGAACATCTGCTGCAGGCGCGGTGGGATGGGGACGTCGGCGCGGGGCAACACCCAGCCGGGCGTGCGTTGGAATACCTTCACGTGGCCCGCTGTCTTGACAAGTTCGGGGATGATCTGGATGGCGCTGGCGCCGGTCCCGATCACCGCGACCCGTTTGCCGGTGAAGTCGTAGTCGTGATCCCAGCGAGCACTGTGAATCTTGTGCCCTTGGTAGTCATCGAGACCACGGATATCTGGGAAACTGGCGTCGCTCAATGGGCCTGAGGCCAGTATCACGGTCCGCGCCCGGTAGGTGCGGCCGCCAGTGGTGGCGATGCTCCATTGGCCGGCATCTTCGTCGAAGGTGAGCCCGCTGACTTCGGTGCCGAAGTGGATGTGGCGGCGCACATCGAAGCAGTCGGCCATGTCCTCGATGTGGCGGCAGATTTCCTCGGCCGGTGAGTAGGCGCGTGACCATGTCGGATTGGGGACGAACGAGAACGAGTAGAGCAGCGAAGGGATGTCGCAGGCGGCGCCGGGATAGGTGTTGTCGCGCCAGGTTCCGCCGACCCGGTCGGCGCGTTCGAGGATGACGATGTCGTCGACCCCGGCCTGGCCGAGTTTGATGGCGGCACCAAGGCCGGTGAAGCCCGCGCCGACGATCAGCGTGGTGTAGACGTGGGTGTCCAGAGGTGTCATGGTGATCAGGCCGCCGGCTCGTAGGTCAATTCTTTAAACCAGGTGGGGATCGGTTTGAGCAGTTTCTTCGGGTAGCGATCCGACGCCCAGACCATCGAATTGGCCAGCAGGTGGTAGGGGTGACGGGGGTTGACCACCCAGCGGGCGTGCATCTTGAGGATCTGGTAGGTCGGCACCCTCCTGGAGTACTCGGCGCGATCGCCGAGTTGCTTGAATCGTTTCATCGCGGCGTAGAGCCGTTCGGGTTCTAACCCCATCGCAACGATATTGTTGCGCATCCGGTTGAGCAGCGGCATGTACATCAGGGCTCCGATGATCACACCGGGGGAGGCGACGTTGCCGACGAACTGGATCGCCAGACGGCGCAACGTGGCGTTGCCGATCATGTTGAGGACATCGAAATCAACCGCGATATGGCGTGATTCGTCGTTGTTGATCTTCTCGAAAACCTGATGACACACCGGGTCATGAACTTCTTCGAGTAAAAACTTCAGCAACGCACCGTCGAGGGCGACCTCCAGCATCGGTATGACGGTGCCCAGGATGGAGAGCGGCATTTCGTCGGAGTGCTTGTCCAGCCATTCGATGGCCAGCCGGATATTGACGTTGGGTTCGGGGATCTCGCCATCGTCTTCGAGCATTCCCCACCGCTTCATCAGGGCCAGTTCGGCGTTGGCGTGGCGTTGCTCCTCGGCGTGGAAGTAGCGGTAAATCTCGGCCAGGGTGGGAGTGGGTGCCTTCTTGGCCAGTGCGGCGAATCCGCGGGCCCCGACGTTCTCAATCCAGCACAGATCGGCCATGAACGCCTTGAGTCGGGGCCGGAACTCATCGCTGATGGTTTCGGCGCCCGGTGCGTCCCAGTCGATATCGGCCAACGCCCACTGACGGTCTTTGATCTTGGTGAGCATGACATCCATGTCGATAGCCATCGTGTTTCTCCTCTACTTGGGCCGGTGAACGGGAAGGTTCAGTCGCTGAGGGAGCTGAACAGGTTAGGTAGCCGTGCGGCGAGGCCGATCCCACTGCGTCGATGTCACTGCAGACCACCCGTCCACCCCGCTGCGCGAGTTCGACGGCGAACGCCGCACCGATACCGCTGCCCGCGCCGGTGATCACCGCATCCGCGTTCTTGCTGACTGCGACCTTCGATCCGAACATCGCTACCGCGACTTGACCGTCACGGCAGGTGCCTCCGAGGCGTCAGGGAGCCGATTCGCCGGATTCTTCGGATGCGAGTCCTGGGGTCCGGCGGCCTGCAACGTGGCGGTGACGAACCGTGCCGCGTGCACAAGGGCCGCGGCAGCATCCCGGGTCAGACGCGGCAGTGCCTGGAACACGTGCACCTGATCCGGCCACACCTGCAACTCGCATTCGCCGCCAGCGGCTCGAATGTCCTTGGCGAGCTGCTCGGCATCCCCGCGCAGCATTTCCGCGCCCCCGGCCTGAATCAGGCTAGGCGGCAGTGTCGGCCCGCCCGCGACGTCCAAGCGCAGGCGGGGATGATCAGGGGCGATGTCGCGGGTGTACAACCGCACCAGACGTGCGGCGTCAACCACCCGGATCGCCGGATCACGCCGGACCCGCTCGCGTGCACCGGCGAGGGTGAATGTCAGATCGATCAGCGGCGAAAACAGCACCAGACCCGCCGGGCGCCGGTCGGCCGCCTCGTGCAGCAACAGGTCCACCGAGAGGTGGCCACCGGCCGAGTCGCCAACGATCACAACCTGGTGCGGCGCAATGCCGCGCGCGCCCGTCAGCCACTCCCAGCCCGCTGCGACATCGTTGGCCGCGGCCGGGAAGCGATGTTCGGGCGCCAGCCGATAATCCACGCAGAACACCGCCAGGCCTGTCGCCTTCGACAGCGCCGAGACCAACCGGCGATGCGTGCGGGGCGAACACAGCGCGAACCCGCTGCCGTGCACGAAGTAGATCGCCGCACCGGTCCTGCTGACTCCAGGAGCGCATACCCATTCGCCCCGAATGTGTTGCCCATCGGGCAGTTGGGCGCGGACCGGCTCCACGCGGGTACCGCGCAGTGGTGACCCACCGAAGTCCATGATCGATGCCACGATCCGGCGTGACAGCCACAACCCCCAACGCGGCTCTGGTGGAATGACCATGCTCAGCGGCCGCAGTGTCAGCATGCTGAGGCCCGACGCCATCCTGGTCCGTAATGACCCGCGGGCCGGGATCCTGGCGTTGCCCGAAATAGCCGAGGGTTCGACTGTCCGGGGTCGAGTCGCGTCGCTGTTCACGCCGTCACTGCATCACAATTGTCGACATTAGTCAATGTCACCAATGCAGAATGTCGACTATTGATCGCATCGAGGCGGTATCGGCAGCGTTTTCGACCAGCTCAGGTCTCTGTCGGGCCGCGGTTCAGCGGCCCGCCGATGCCGACGCGCTGTGCGTATTACGGGCCCGACCTACGGTGTCCGCAGGTCATTTGAAGATGGTCGGGAGAAGGTCCCAGTATCGACCTCGGCCTTGTTGAACCACCGGCGTAGCGTTCTTTCGACACCCCCAAACGCGTGGCGACCGCGGTCAGGCAGGCCGTGCGGCTGTGCATCAAACCCGGGGTGGTTCAGGATTCAGCATCTGGGATTCGCCAGAGGGGTAGGAACTGAGCGCGCTGTAGGGCCATCATGTTGGGCCGTCGAGGGTCCACGTGTGTTAGTGACTGATCGGAAACGCAGGCGGGGTTGATACCGGCGACTGGCTAGCGGTGAATGTGGTTGCAGTAAAGCAAGCTTGGTGCCCAAGCTGATTTGCGAGGCGAGTGCGCGTATTCCATGGCGAAGCTCGGCCGGGTGAGCGGCCAGCCCGCGCAGCAGGCGCTGTCCCACGGGCAATATTTGTCCTGGCGTTGCGGCTTTGAGGGGTTTGACTTGTTTATTGACGACCTTAGTCAACCTCTCGGCGAAATGTGGTTGAACGGCGGCATAGCCGAACAGCGCGTCACCGAGCGCTGTCGGTATGTACGGTTCGCCGAGAATGCAAGCTAGCCAGTACATCTGCCAGCTATCACTATCGCGCCAGCGCCACCATTGGATCATCTCGGTGTCGATGCAGCCTGCGTTCAAGCCGTGCCCGATATGGTCGGCGAGGCATTCGGCTTGGCGAAATGCGTCGGACATCCCTTGTCCAGGGGAGAAATCCTTGAAGTGTCCGGCATCGCCTACGAGCACCCAGCCCGGACCAGCTGACTCACGAAAGTAGCTGTGCCAGTTGCTCATGATCCGGATAGGACCGCTTTGCTGGCCTGATCGGACGACCTCGTACAGCTCAGGCCATCTACGGACTTCAGCTTCGAAGTTTGCCCTGCGTTCGGCCAAGAACGCCCTTCTGCGGTCCATGGGGGTGTTGACCGAAATCAGGTAACAGCCATCTGAGGGCATGCCGAGGTAGCCCGTTGTGCCCTTTACTCCCAAGAACGCCTCGGCGGATTCATCGTAGCTGGTGTAGTACGCCCAACTGCTGAGCCTGCCGCCAGGCAACGCTAGATATTCGCGGGAACCAACGGATTTGGCGACCACCGAGTTGCGGCCATCGGCGCCGATAACAAGGTCGGCGTAGATCGGCCCCTTGCGCGTTTCCACCCCCCTGACCCGCCCGTGTTCGATGATGACGTCATCGACTGAAAGCACTGTCCGTACGTCGGCGCCAGCTTCGGAAGCGGCCTCTGCGAGGATAGGATCCATTGTGGCGCGACGGATTCCAATCAGTGTCCCGTAACCATCCGGATCGGGTTCGAAGCTGAACGATTCGCGAGTGCTTCCTACGGTTACTCGTTTGATGACCGTCGCGCCCGAGGCGATGAGGTTTTCCAGCACTCCCAGTCGGCGCAGGACATCGACGCCGTTGGTCTGGAACGCGTTGGTAGACGGAACCTCGTTGGACAAGTGCGTCTTGTCGACCACGCACACACTAAATCCCTGCCGCGCCAGAAAGGTGGCCAGCGGAGCGCCGGCGCATCGAGCGCCCACAATCACGGCATCAAACTTCTGCACTGGATGTCCGATTCTTTTGGTAGACCAGCGGCGTAATCCCAAGTTCCGACTAGACGTTGCAGCGCCGACGCGCCCCACCGCTTACGGCTGCCGGCTTGCCTAGGCGGTACCGTCGGTATCGAGTATTTGGACTGTACTGTGGGCATGGCCGGGTTGTCCAGGCGTGGCAAGCATCAACGGAATATGCGTGCAAAACGCGCTCGGTGCGTTTCGCGCGAATGCCCTGGGGACGGTGATCCCTCTGACGTGAGCCGTTCGTATTGGTCCAGGTGTTGTGCGACTCTGATGTCCGAGGTTCGGGCATGCTGTCGATTCTTCCGAGCCGCACTCGCACCGCACCCCCTCAGACCCGTGGAGCCGCCTGTACCTCGATCAGCCCCGGGGTGCGTGCATTTTGTCGATTCCACCAGCCGCCTGCCACCACCCATACCGGCGGGCATCCCGCCGCGCAACGGACGGCACTGACCAGAGCCAAGGCCACTCCAGACTGATAACACCCGAGCAACATTGTGGCTGACGCAAGCCAACATGCATGTGCAGACGTGCTGGTGACGGAGGACGGCATGCCTGCCTGCTGCGGCTTGGCCGCGTTCCGGAATCGCAGCTACCGCATTCCGGCCCGGAGAATCGAGCCATTGTTGACCAGCATGGTCAAGGTTTTCAACAGGTCCCCGAGGGCGGGGGACCTATCGAAATAGGTGTTGAAAACCCTAGTGGATCGGCGGCGTGCGGTCGGAAGGGGATGTCGGCGGCTTGCCGCGGAGGCGCGTGTGACACCTGTGTGCAATCTGCGCTTTGTGAGGCGTATGTGACGGGCGACGAGAACGGCCGCCATCGAGCAGCCGGCGTACTTGTTCAGGCGGCGAGCACGACGGTGATGCTTGCGCTCTACACATCGGGTACCGGCGGGCCCAGCCCTTTGAGTAGCTGCCGCTTGGCAATGCTGATGTAGACGTACACGGTATGGCGCTCGACGTCCGCGTAAAAGTGGAGGAGTTCGTGTAGCGGGCGACGGCGAGGTTGGCAGTCTGACCGCGCACGTGTAAATGTCGGAAACGCCTCGCCGAAAGCGGCGGTCCGAATATCTACGGGCCGTAGGCGGGCACGGTCGAGCTATCGCGGTATCAGCGGAACGCTCCGGCTCCTCCGTCGGCCAGGAGTGTTTGTCCGGTGAGATAGCTGGAGTCATCGCCGACGAGAAATGCCACGATGGCGCCGATGTCATTTGTCGGGTCGCCGATGCGTTTGAGGGCGGTGCTGTTGGCGACTCGCTGGTAGTGGTCCGGCGCCATATCGCGCAGGACCCTTAGGCCGTCGGTTTGGGCGAGCGGGCACACAACGTTGACGCGTATTCCATCGGTACCCCATTCCAGGGCCGCGACTTTCGACATCCCTCGAATGGCCTCTTTCGCAGCGCCATAGGCACCGAAGAGAGGTTCGCCGGCGGCGCCGGCCGCGCTGCCGAGGTTGACGATGGATCCGCCGCCCCGGGCGAGCATGACAGGGTGTACCTGCTGCATCAGTCGAAACGTCGCGCGAGGGCCGGTATCGAACACTTCGTCGTAATCGGTGCAGGTGAGGTCGACGAAAGTTTTGGGCCCTGTGCTGGCGACGGCATTGTTGACCAGAGCGGTTACCGTGCCGAACGTGTCGACGGCGGCGTCGACGAGACGCTGGGCGCTTTGTGGATCTCGAAGGTCTGCGATGCAGGGTGCGACGGTGTACCCGGCAGCGGTGAATTGTGCTGTGGTGTCGGCCAAGACGGCGTCGATGATGTCGGTCACCAACACGGAGGCTCCTCGACTGAGCAGCGCTTCGGCGATGCCTTTGCCGATACCGCGGGCTGCTCCAGTGACGATGGCGACATGGCCTTCTAGCGATCGGTGGTGACTGTAGGTCGCCGCGGTGGAATCCGACACGCCAAGCCTTCCTGGTGAATGGGGGGGAGGCCCTGCTCGGCCATCTATGTGGCACGGTAACGCATATTGACACTCGGTGTCTACCGGCTCTACCGTGCCCAGTATGGGAACGAAGCCCAATGGGCGTCTTAGAGTCATTCAGTGGGCCACAGGTGGGGTCGGTCGAGCTGCGATCGAAAATATTTGCAATCACCCACAATTGGACCTGGTGGGCTGCTGGGTGCACAGCGCGGACAAGGCGGGAAGTGACGTCGGCCAACTCCTGGGCGCCGACCCCATCGGTGTACGCGCCACCGGGGATGTCGAGGAGTTATTGGCCCTGGACGCCGATTGCGTTATGTACAGCCCGCTGACAGCGGACCCCGCGGTGGTCGCATCCATCCTGCGATCGGGCAAGAACGTCGTCACACCGGTCGGCTGGGTATATCCAGATCTGAACAATCCGAAAGTCCGAGCCCTGGCCGACGCCGCGATCGAGGGCGGCGCCACACTGCATGGCTCGGGGATCCATCCCGGCGGGATCACTGAGCGGTTCCCGTTGATGGTGTCATCGTTGTCCTCGGCGGTAACCCACGTGCGCGGTGAAGAATTCTCCGACATCCGCACCTATAACGCACCCGATGTCGTGCGCCACATCATGGGATTCGGCGGCAAGCCCGATGAGGCACTCAACGGTCCGATGGCAACGATGCTGAGTTCGGGGTTCAAGAGCTCTGTGCGAATGGTGGCTGAGTACATGGGGTTTCGGATCGATCCGAAAATCCTGACGACACAGGAGGTGGCCGTCGCGACTCGCGACCTGCGGTGGGACGTGACTCCGATCAAGGCCGGCACGGTCGCCGGTCGCCGGTTTCGCTGGCAGGCTGTCGTCGACGGCAATCCGGTGATTACCGCCGCGGTGAACTGGCTCATGGGCGACGCCGAACTGGACACGGGGTGGAGGCTCGGCGAGGACGGGGAGCGCTTCGAGGTGGAGGTCCAGGGTGATCCCAATGTGAACCTGGTATTTCGCGGCCTTCATCCTGAATCGGTATCCCAGGGCCTGTTGCGTAATCCGGGTGTCGTGGCAACGGCCAATCATTGTGTCAACGCCATTCCTTATGTCTGCGCTGCAGATCCTGGCATCAAGACCTATCTGGAGTTGCCGTTGATTGCGGGGCGCCCGCTGGCGGCCTTGGCGAAAGGGCACCAATGATTCTCGATGACTTCCGGGTGACCGATCGGGTGGCTATCGTGACCGGGGCCGGTGTGGGCATCGGCCGGGCTATCGCGGTCGCATTGGCCGAAGCCGGCGCAGATGTGGTGGTTGCCGCGCGCACGCTGTCCCATCTTGATGAGACAGTGCGTCAGATAGAGAAGACGGGTCGGCGCGGATTAGCGGTGGTGACCGACGTCATGATCGAGGATGAGCTGCAAAGCTTGGTATCAACGACCGTCGAGACATTCGGCAAGTTGGACATTTTGGTCAACAACGCGGGCGGAACACAACCGCGGCCAGCGATGAAGACCTCCACGCGTTACCTGACGACGGCGCTGCAGTTCAACGCTGTCGCCCCATTCGTCCTGAGCAAGATCGCGGCTCAGGCCATGGTTGACACCAACGGTGAGGGCGCGATCGTCAACATCTCATCGCGGTCCGCTGACATGGTGATGCCCTCGTTTGTCGCCTACGGGGCCGGCAAAGCGGCCCTGAACATGATCACCCAGAACCTCGCCGCTGATCTGGCTCCACGAATCCGAGTCAACGCGATCGGGGTCGGCGGTGTACGGACCCAATCGATGGACTTCGTTATGAGCGACGACACCCTTCGCGACGAGTATCTGCGCAACACGCCGATGAATCGGATCGGTGAACCACGCGATGTTGCCGCGGCGGCGCTGTATTTGGCATCACCGGCTGCCTCGTGGGTGACCGGCGTCGTCCTTCGTGTTGACGGCGGCACCACCAAGCCCTCGTTCGCCATCCCGTCGAGTCCCCCGATCCCCACATCGATCTCAGCGCCCGACCGCGCACACTAACGAAAGCCGAGCACGAGAAATGAACACCGACGGTCCTGCGGCCGACATCGACAGCCGCACAGCGGGTTCAGTTGCGCTACCCGATGTCCGGTTCTGTCACCTCGTGGTGGGGGTATCGGATATGGATCGCGCTCTGGCGTTCTACCGGGATGTGCTCGGCATGGACGTGGTGTTCGACCAACTCATCTCAGGGGAACCTTTCGATGCCGTATTGCATGCGACACGTCAACAGCACGGGCGGGTTGTCGGTGGGCTGGTTGGGGGCCTGATGATCGAACTGCTCAGTCTGGGGTCCACGTCCGCGCCAACGACGGGACCAAAACGCGGGATCCTGGGAAACCAGAACATCGCGCTGTCTGTGCCCGACGTTGACGAGGCCTACCGGGCTGTCGTGAAAGCTGGCATGCAACCGGTTCAGGAGCCTTTTGCCATCGACAAGGTCCGTATGTTCTTCGTCAACGATCCCGATGGGACCGCCGTGGAATTCATCGAACTGCCCGCCGGCGCCCGCAGCAGCTACGAGATGCACCGTGGAACGCCAATCATGCTGGGGCCACGGCAATGACGTACTGGCATCGAGATTCCCTGGGCGGGATTGCAGTCGTCGTTACCGGCGCCGCGCGCGGCATCGGTAAAGGCATCGACACCAGCGCCGACGCCGTCATCGCGGCGGCCATCGAAACTCTCATCAAGGTCGACGGCCTGGTCAACAACGCGATGGCTACCAACGAGCCCAAGCCGTTGGTCGACGTCAACGACACCAGCCTCACACTTGACTACGCAGTTGGCCCCGCCGCGACGATTCGGCTCATGCAGGCTGTGCACCCGATCATGAAAGCCAACGGCAAAGCGTCCATCGTGAATCTGGGTTCAGGCATTCGCGTCAACATGGTATGCCCCTTCGCGGAAACCGAGGCGACGACGCCGGATACTTGACAGGGCAGACCATTCACGTCGACGGCGGGCCCGGCGTCTTCCGGTGACAGGAGCAGGATCAACGATGAACCCCGACCACGAACCCGAACAGCCACGGTCGCTGCGAGAACGCCAACGCGCAGCCATCCGTAGCGATCTCCGACGTGCGGCCTACCGACTGTTTGCCGAACACGGATACGACACAGTGAGCGTTGATGACATTGCCGCTGCGGCCGGACTGTCGCGTCGAACCCTGTTTCGCCACGTATCGACAAAAGAGGAACTTCTCCTCGGACCCGTACGCAACGGTGGCGCTGCGATCGCGCGGATCCTCGAAGATCAAGTCGTCGGCCTCAGCGCGGCCGAAGCGCTGAAGGAAGCGATTGTCGCGAGAGCGGCAGCATTTGAAGACGACGAAAGCCAGCAGTGGCTGGCAGCGGTATCCAGCGCACCTGGGCTGCTCGACAAAGTCACGATGGTCACCGCGGCCGACCGCGACCGGATCCTGAAAATCATCGCCGCCCAAATGGAAACCGACACCTCCGACTTGATTCCTGGGCTACTCATCCATCTAGCCTTCGCCGCCGGAGACTATGGATTTCAGCGATGGATCCACGACGCCGGTCGCAGCGGGCGCCCACTGCGTGACTGGGTGACCGAAGCGCTCGACACCACCATCAACCCGCCATGGACAACAACACCTTCAACCACTCATAGACCACAAGGATCCCGTCAATGACATCGCGCTACGCCCAACCTTGATCACAACCGGCTCGCGGTGCTAGTTACCGAGCCTCCGCTGTGTGGGTTTATGATGGACCGCGCGGGAATACGTTGGTGCATCTAATAATTCGGTTGCGCTGAATGGAACAAATCGTGATCGAGGAGTGGCAGGTCGCCCGGCGGCGGTTGGTGTGCGGCCGTGGGAGGAGCATGCAGGTGCCGGTGCACAACGGCAGGCGAATTAGCGTTGCCAGTGTACTGGCCCGGCCCGCAATGGGGGCGCATCCTCGGCGGGTGCGGTGTGGGAGACGGTGATCTGCACCGGAGCGGGTCGTTGGTGGGTACGGTGAGTGCGGTCGTAGTCGGCGCGGCGGCGCGGGTCACGCAGCACGGCGTAGGCGGCAAGAATTTGCCGCAGCTGTTCTTCGGCCCCGGAATTGGGTCCCTGGACGCGCAGGTCCGGATGATGGTCGCGTAGCTGGCGCCGGTAGGCGCGCGTGATTTCGGCTTGCGTCGCCGTCGGTGGCACCGCAAGCACCGCGTAGGGGTCAGTCATCGTCGCGCACCGCTTCTTTCGCCTGTGCTGATGCGTGTAGATGCTGCGGGGTGGACGCGTAGCATCCGGGTCGCATCCGCGCCCACCCCTGTGGGTGATGAGCCTCGTGCGGTCCACCCAAACTGCCACGATAAGTGGCGGTGCGCGAGTGCGTCGAGTTACGTCAGCCGCGCCGATACCTATCCACAGTCGTGGACGGCACGAGGTCACCACCTGGGCTTGTCGACGTGTCCGCGCATCACCTCCCCACAGTCACATGGCATCGTCGGAAACCCAGGCCGCGCCGACGCAACCCTGTGTCAATCGGGAGCTGGCGGCGGCGCGGCCCTGCGGGCGCTCAGGCGTTGATCGCGGTGCGCTCGCCGTCGTGGCTGATCTCGATGCGGCGCGGCTTGGCCTTTTCGGCCACCGGAATCGCCAGCCGCAACACGCCGTCGTGGTAGCTGGCCTCGATCTTGTCGGTGTCGAGGTTTTCGCCGAGGAACAACTGGCGGCTAAACACGCCCCGGGGCCGCTCGGCCGAGACCATCTCCCGACCCTGGTCCAGGTCGGGCCGTTCGGCGCGGACGGTGAGCACGTTGCGCTCCACGTCGAGATCAAGGGAATCGGGCTTCACGCCGGGCAGATCGAACTCGACGATGAACTGGTCGCCGTCGCGCCAGGCGTCCATCGGCATCACCGCCGGCCGGGCCGCGGTGCCGAGCACCTGCTGGGTCCAGCGGTCGAGGTCACGAAACGGATCTGTACGCATCAAAACCATCTTTTAACCTCCCGGTCAGGGCAGACAATCTATGTCTGCAAGCACAGGTTTGTGATACCACTTCGTGTATACTCGCGCAAGTATCAGTGAGAACTTTTTTGAAGGAGAAGTGGGTTGACCGGGGATTCGGCCACACCGCGTTCCGCGCGCGGGGTCTACGGCATCTCGGTGGCCTCCGAGCTGTCGGGCATCGCCTCGCAAACGTTGCGGCTCTACGAGCGCCGCGGACTGTTGACCCCGTCGCGCACCGATGGGGGCACCCGCCGTTACAGCGATGACGACCTCGAGCGGCTGCAGCGGATCACCGAACTGGTCGACGAGGGCGTCAACCTGGCGGGCATCGCCCAGATTCTGGCACTGGAGACCAGAAACAGCCAGCTAGAGTCGGACTACACCCAACTCGAGTTGGCCAACGCCGAACTCAAGGCGCGGCGCAAACCGACACCAAACCGGGCCGCCGCGCCCAAGACGTCAAGGAGGAGTGGCCGATCATGACCGACGTCGACAGCATCGTTTTAGCCGATGACACACCGCAAGCCGACGCGGTCGACCAGCGCCTCGCCGTCGATCCCGACGCCGAAATCGTCTTCGACGGCAGCTACCTGGACGTCGGGGGTGACCGCGACGCCAACGACGCCGACCTCATCGATCAAGCCATCATCGTCCCGGTCCCCGACGGCGACTGGGACTACAACCCACCGGCCTAATCGGACTTCAGGCCAGGGCGATTACTAGGTCGAGGACGCGAGCTGGGTCGTTAAGGTCGTCACCGAGGATCTCGCGGATCCGGTCCATGCGGTAGCGCACGGTCTGGGTGTGCAGGACGAGCTGACGGGCTACGTGCTCACGGCGACCTTGATGGAGCAGCCAGGCGCGCAACGTTTCCTCGTACCGCGCGCGGGTGTCGGCTCGCAGGTGGTCGAATGGCGCCAATGCCGCTGCCCGCTGGCGCTCCCGGGTCTGAGGGTCGGCGTGAATTACCAACTCTGCCAGTGTTTTTTCGGTGTCGATCGGCCAAGACTCCGGTTGGCAGCATTTCCGTGCGCGGGCTGCGAGTGCTGCGGAGTACTTGACGTCGAGCCACGGTTGCTCGGGCCCGACGGCCGCCTGGACATCGGTCAGGCGCCGGATCAGGGCTGGCCGGGGTGTTGCGGTGGTGACCGGAACCAGCAGTGTGGTCAGGCCCGACCGTTCCAGGCCGGGCAGCAGGTCCTCGTTGGACCGCAACGTCCGATCGTCGAGCAACGGAATCACATGGTGGGTATCGGCGCGCGCGAGGACGATCGCGACCATGGTGGCTGGGGTCTGCCAGCGGGCCAGTCGGGCGGTTTCCATGATTTCCTCGCTGCCGGCACCGAGCAGCAGTTGTTCGGCCAGCTGTTCCCGCTGACGCTGCAGGCGCCGGCTGGCGGTGGCCAGCTCGTCGGCGTGGCCGCTGACACAGGCGTCGGCCAGATCGTCGAGGTACTCGAAGTGCAGCTCGGCGAACCGCACGATGTCCGCGGTGTTCATGTCGTGGTCCTGAGCGACGGTGCTCCAGTGTCGCCAGGCGATGCGTGCTCCGAGCCGAAACGCCGCATTAAGTGGGTCGATGGAACGTCCGATGCGCGCCTCGTAGCGTCCCAGGTTGAAGGCGGCCTGTTGCACCGCCCCGATATCCACGGTTTGCCGGTCCGGCCCAGACCCGCAGGCAGCCCCGAGGAAGCCGGCCAGCATGGTGTCGATGGCCGCCTGAGCGACTTTGCCCAATTCGCTTTGGAGCGCATCAGCGAAAATCGGTAGCTGCCTGGTCACCGCCTCGACGATGTCTGCGGTGGTCGTGGGGAGCCTACGGAAGAGAGCCTCGGCGGTACTGGCCGGCACCAAAGGCGAGGCGTGTGCAGCGCTGTTCATACCGCCAGTATGAATCGCCGCCGAGGATTTACTCCTCGTGGTCAAGAAATGGCGCTTTCGGTGCAGAGACAATGGGGTAGCCGGCGAACAATCATGACCGGCCCGCAACAAACCTCCAACCACCCAACCCTTTCCAGGAGTGACGATGTCGTTCTCAGTGCAGCTCAGCGATGACGTGATCGCGGTGCGCGACTGGGTGCACCAGTTCGCCGCCGAGGTTGTCCGCCCCGCCGCTGCCGAATGGGATGAGCGCGAGGAGACACCCTGGCCGGTCATCCAGCAGGCCGCCAAGATCGGTTTGTACTCACCCGAACTGTTCGCCACGCAGGCCGCCGAACCCAGCGGGATCGGCATGCTCACGGTGTTCGAGGAGCTCTTCTGGGGCGACGCCGGCATTGCCCTGTCGATTCTGGGCACCGGCCTGGCGGCAGCAGCGCTGGCCGGCAACGGCACTCCCGAACAGCTGGGCCACTGGCTGCCCGAAATGTTCGGCACCGCCGACGACCCCAAGCTCGGGGCGTTCTGCTCGTCCGAACCGGACGCCGGCTCCGATGTCGGCGCGATCCGGACCCGCGCCCGCTATGACCAAGCAACCCGTGAATGGGTGCTCAACGGCACCAAGACCTGGGCCACCAACGGTGGTATCGCCAACGTGCACATCGTGGTCGCCTCGGTGTACCCCGAGCTCGGCTCACGCGGGCAGGCCACGTTCATCATCCCGCCCAACACCCCGGGACTCGCCCAGGGCCAGAAGTTCAAGAAGCACGGCATTCGGGCGTCGCACACCGCCGAGATCGTGCTGGACAACGTCCGGCTGCCCGAGGACCTCATCCTCGGCGGCCGGGAGAAGTTCGAGGACCGCGTCGCCCGGGTCAAATCCGGCGCATCCGCCGGCGGGCAGGCCGCCATGAAGACCTTCGAGCGCACCCGTCCGACGGTTGGGGCGATGGCAGTCGGGGTGGCCCGCGCCGCGTATGAGTACGCCCTGGAATATGCCTGCCAGCGCGAGCAATTCGGACGCAAAATCGCCGAATTTCAGGCTATCGCCTTCAAACTGGCCGACATGAAGAGCCGTATCGACGCGGCCCGGCTCCTGGTCTGGCGGGCCGGTTGGATGGCACGCAACAACCAGCCCTTCGACAACGCCGAGGGGTCGATGGCCAAGCTGGTAGCCAGCGAGACCGCGGTCTACGTCACCGACGAGGCGATCCAGATCCTCGGCGGCAACGGATACACCCGCGACTACCCGGTGGAGCGCATGCACCGTGACGCCAAGATTTTCACCATCTTCGAAGGCACCAGCGAGATCCAACGGCTCGTCATCGCACGGGCATTGACGGGCCTGACCCTGCGCTGACCGGTATCGGCCGCCGCGCCCGCGGCTAGCGCAGGCTGGCCGGTACCTGGAACCGCTTGCCGTAGCGGGCGGCGAGCTCGTCGGCGCGCGCCAAGAAGGCGGCCTTGCCGCCGCCGGGGTAGCCGGTGATGAACTGGCGCACCCCGCCGGTCCACGCCGGGTAGCCGATGGCGAAGATTGATCCGACGTTGGCGTCGGCGTCGCAGCCCAGCACGCCGTCGTCGAACACCCGCTGGGTTTCGATGGCCTGAATGAACAGCATCCGGTCGATCAGATCCTGAAACGGAACGCCGGGTTCGGTGCTGGTGCCGAAGGTTTCGCGCAGTTGCGACCAAAGCCCGGCGCGTTTGCCGTCGGCGTAGTCGTAGAAGCCGGCCCCGCCGGCTTTCCCGGTGCGTTTGTGCTGGTAGACCATGGTCTCGAGCACCCGCACGCCCGCGGCCTCGGCGTCGCTGAGCTGCTTGCCTTCCCGCGCGTAGGCCGCCACCGTTTCCTGTTGAACCTTTTGCAGCGTGGTGAAGTTCAGCTCGTCGGACAGCTGTAGCGGCGCGGCGGGGTAGCCGGCCTGCAGCCCGGCCTGCTCGATGGTGGCCGGGTCGATTCCTTCGGCCAGCATCACCCATGCCTCGGACAGGAAGGTGGCGAATACCCGCGAGGTGAAGAAACCCCGGCTGTCGTGGACCACGATGGGGTACTTCTTGATCGCCAACGTGTAGTCGATCACCCGGGCGACCGCCTCATCGGAGGTCTTCTCTCCGCGGATGATCTCGATCGGTGCCATCTTGTCCACCGGGGAAAAGAAGTGGATGCCGATGAAATCCTCCTGACGCTTGACCCCGGTGGCCAGCAGGCTGATCGGCAGGGTGGAGGTGTTGCTGCCGAGCAGCGCATCCGGGGTGACGACGTCCTCGATCTCGGCGAACACCTGATGCTTGAGGTCGGGGTTTTCGAAGACGGCCTCGATCACGAAATCTACGCCGGCGAAGTCGGCCGCGTCGGCGGTCGGCGTGATCCGGTTCAGCAGCGCCTGCGACTTCTCTGCGGTGGTGCGGCCCTTGGCCAGTGCCTTGGCCTCTAGTCCCTCGGAGTAGTCCTTGCCCTTTTGGGCTGCCTCGAGGGTGACGTCCTTGAGCACCACGTCGATGCCGGCTTTGGCGGTGATGTAGGCGATTCCAGCGCCCATCATCCCGGCGCCGAGGATGCCGACCTTGCCGATCGTGCGTGTGGCGATGCCGTCGGGACGCGATCCGCCGCCCTGCACCCGCTGCAGGTCGAAAAAGAACGCCTGGATCATGTTTTTCGCGATCGGCCCAGTGACCAGGCGGGCAAGGTAGCGCGACTCGATCATTTGGGCGGTGTCGAAGTCCACCTGCGCGCCCTCGACCCCGGTGGCCAAGATGGCTCGAGGCGCGGGCATGTTCTGGCCGTTGAGTTGCTTGCGCAAGTTGGCCGGGAAG
The DNA here is from genome assembly GCF_041287095.1 of Mycobacterium sp. pUA109. Taxonomy (NCBI): domain Bacteria; kingdom Bacillati; phylum Actinomycetota; class Actinomycetes; order Mycobacteriales; family Mycobacteriaceae; genus Mycobacterium; species Mycobacterium sp. pUA109. The sequence goes on from NZ_JBGGKS010000006.1 coordinate 87,049, forward strand.
GCCGGCAGGTTGGCGGCGAACGCCGGTGTCGCCGGGGTGCCGCCGGGGATCTGGTAGCCGTCGACATCCCAGGGCTGGGTGTGGTTGTCGGGGTTGGCTTTAATCCAGGCCTTCGCCCTCGGCACCAATTCCTCGACGCTGCCGACGACGTCGTCGATAAGGCCGGCCTGTTGGGCTTTGGTGGGTGTGAACCGGGTGCCCGGCAGCAACACTTGCATCAGGGCGTTCTGGATGCCGAGCATCCGCACCGTGCGGACCACGCCGCCGGCGCCGGGCAGCACCCCGAGCATCACCTCGGGGAGCCCGATCGCGTTGCCCGGCACATCGGCGGCGATGCGGTGATGACAGGCCAGCGCCAGTTCGAGGCCGCCGCCGAGCGCGGCGCCGTTGATTGCGGCCACGACCGGTTTGCCCAGGGTTTCCAGGCGGCGCAGCTGGGCCTTGATCTCGGTGGCCTCGTCGATGACGGTTTGCGCGTCATCGGGGCCCAGGTCCATCAGTAGTTCGAGGTTCATCCCGGCGAAGAAGGTCTTCTTCGCCGAGGTGAGCACCACACCGCTGATGCGGTCTTTCTCGGCCTCGAGCCGATCCAGGGTGGCCGCCATCGACGATTTGTACAGCTCGGTGATGGTGTTGGCGCCCGCATCCGGGTCGTCCATGGTCAGCACGACGATGCCGGCCTCGTCGCGGTCCCAGCGGATCATGGTGTCGGTCATATGGTTCGGTTTCCTTACACTCGTTCGATGATGGTGGCCACGCCCATCCCGCCGGCCACACACAGGGTGATCAGCCCGTAGCGGCCGCCGCGGCGTTCGAGTTCGTCGAGCACGGTGCCGATCAGCATTGCGCCGGTGGCGCCCAGGGGGTGTCCCATCGCAATCGCGCCGCCGTTGACGTTGTACTTCTCGTCGGGAATGCCGAAATGCTGCTGAATTTTGACGGCGACGGCCGCGAACGCCTCGTTCATCTCGAACACGTCGATGTCATCGATGCTCAGATCCGCGATCGCGAGCGCCCTGTCGACCGCGGGGATCGGGCCGTGGAACATCAGCACCGGATCGGCGCCGCTGGTCGCCGCCGACACGATCCGTGCCCGCGGCGCCAAACCCGACGCTTGGCCGGCGTCTTCGGAGCCGACCAGCACCAGCGCGGCGCCATCGACGATGCCGGAGCTGTTCCCGCCGGTGTGGACATGATCGATGGTTTCGATCCAGGGATAGCGTTGCGTGGCCACCGCGTCGAACCCACCGAACTCGCCGATCCCGGCGAACGCCGGCGGCAACTTGGCCAGGTCCGCGACGCCCGTTCCGGGGCGCATGTGCTCGTCGTGGTCGAGGATGGTCAGCCCGTTGATGTCTTTGACGGGCACCACCGATTTCGTGAAGTATCCGCCGGACCACGCTGCCGCGGCGCGGTCTTGGGAGCGCACGGCGTAGGCGTCGACGTCGTCGCGGGTGTAGCCCTCGATGGTGGCCAGCAGGTCGCACGCCACACCCTGGGGGATGAAGGAGTTGTCGTAGGCGGTCGACGGGTCCATCGCCATCGCCCCGCCGTCACTGCCCATCGCCACCCGCGACATCGATTCCACGCCGCCGGCGATGATCAGTTCGTCGAAGCCCGACCGCACCCCCTTGGCGGCAACATTCACCGCGTCCAACCCGGATCCGCAGAACCTGTTGAGCTGCACACCACCCACCGTGTCGGGCAGGCCCGCGAGATTGACCGCGGTGCGCGCGATATCCATGCCTTGATCACCCACCGGAGTCACACAGCCCAGCACGACATCGGAGATCCGGTCTTCATCCAAGTTGGGGAAGCGTTGCCGCAGCTCGTGAATCAGCCCGACGACCAGATCGATCGGTTTGACCCCGTGCAGGGCTCCGGTCTTCTTTCCCTTGCCGCGCGGCGTGCGGATGGCGTCATAGATGTATGCCTGGATCATTGCAGAGCGGTGTCCTTCCGGTTGATGTCAACGATGGGCAGCCGCAGCGCGCCGGGTGCCGATGCGGGAACGGTGGGGTGCCGGGGCGTCACCGGGGCGATCCGCCGGTAGCCCGTGCCCAGCGGCGGCCGCGGGTCGGGTTCGCCTTTGTTGGGCCACAACGCCATGGCGCGCTCGGCTTGGGCGGTGATGGTCAGCGACGGGTTGACCCCGAGATTGGCTGAGATCGTCGACCCGTCAACGACATGCAGCCCGGGATAGCCGTACAGCCGCTGGTAGGGGTCGACCACACCGGTGGCCGGTGTCTCGCCGATCACGCAGCCGCCGATGTAGTGCGCGGTGGCCGGGATGTTGACGAGTTCGGTGTACAGCGCGCGGGGCTCCCCGTCGACCTTGGCGGCGTAACGGCGGGCGACGTCGTGGGCGATCGGGATCCACTCCGGGTTGGGGTCCCCGATGCCCTGTTTGGTGGTCATCCGGTACCCGAACGGGCCGCGTCGGCGAAACGAGGTCAGGGAATTGTCCAGCGACTGCATGACCAGCAAGATGACGCTGCGCTGCGCGGCCCGGCGCAGGTCGAACAGCCGCAGAAAGCGCCACGGATGCGCCAGCGCCATCAGCACAAACCGCAGCAGCCGCCACGGGCCGCCGTCGACCAGGAACGTCGATCCCGCCACCAGGGCGTTGTGTCCGTTGCCGTATTTGCACACCTCGATGTGCGTGGCCGGTTCGGGATGGATCGACGACGTGATCGCCACCCCTTGGGACAGGTCATCGCGGGTGCGGCTGACGATCCCGATACCCGCTTCGGAATTCGTGCGGGACAGCTCCCCAAGTCGTGGGGAGACGTCGGGCAGCATCCCGGTGTCTTTCATCGCGTGCAGCAGTTGTTGGGTGCCGCGCGCGGCGGCCGAGAACACCACCTGATGCGCGGTGAAGGTGCGACGCCCTTGTCGGATCCAGCGGCCACTGCGCGCCGTCTGTACCGTGTAGCCGCCGTCCGCCATGGGACGTACCGCGGTCACCGTCGTCAGCGGATACACCTGCGCGCCGGCTTTCTCGGCCAAATACAGGTAGTTGGTGGGCAGGGTGTTCTTGGCGTTGTGTGGGCACCCGGAAAAACAACTTGCGCAGTGGATGCACCCGGCGCGGTCCGGACCGGCGCCGCCGAAGTACGGATCCGGAACCGTCTTGCCGGGCTCGCCGAAGAACACCCCGACGTCGGTGCGGTGAAAGGTGTCCGCGACACCGATCTCGTCGGCGACCTGCCGCAGTGCGTGGTCGGCGGGACCGAGTATGGGGGTGGTGGCCACCCCGAGCATCCTTTTGGCCTGGTCGTAATACGGTGCCAGCTCGGCACGCCAGTCGGTGATATGCGCCCACGCGGGATCGTCGTAGGACTCCTCGAGCGGCTCGTAGAGGGTATTGCCGTAGATCAGCGACCCACCGCCCACCCCGGACACGGTCAGCAACACCGCCTTGCCCAACACGGTGAACCGTTGCATGCCGGTCAGCCCCAGCTTCGGGGCCCACAGGTACTTGCGCAGATTCCAGTCGCTGCGCGGGAAATCCTTCGGTTCCCAGCGGCGGCCCGCCTCGAGAACCGCGACCCGGTAACCCTTCTCGGTCAACCGCAGCGCCGACACGCTGCCGCCGAAACCCGAACCGATCACGACGACGTCGTAGTCAAACGACATCACAGCACTCCCAACGCCGCGCCGCTTCACAGCGAGCGGCTGATGATTTCCTTCATGATTTCGCTGGTGCCGCCGTAGATCTTGTTCACTCGGGCGGCCGCATAGGCGCGGGCGATGGGGTACTCCATCATGTAGCCGTAGCCGCCGAAGAACTGCACACATCGGTCCACCACCTCGACCGCCTTGTCGGCGGCGACCAGTTTCGCCATCGACGCGGTCGCGGGGTCATTGCTGCCGTCGATATACCGTTGGATGCAGTAGTCGACCGTGGCCTTGATCGACAGCACCTCGGCTTTGAGTTCGGCGAGTTCGAACTTGTTGTGCTGGAACTTGATCAGCGGGCGTCCGAATGCCTCGCGCTCCTTGGTGTAGGCGATGGCCTCCAGCAGCGCGCCCTCGGCCATCCCGGCGCACAGCGCGGCGATGATGAGTCGTTCGCGGGCCAGTTGCTCCATCAGCTGGTAGAAACCCAGCCCTTCGGACTCGCCGAGCAGGTTGGCGACCGGTACCCGCATATCGGAGAAGAACAACTCGCGGGTGTCCTGCCCGTGCTGGCCCACTTTTTCCAATACCCGGCCCCGCTCGAAACCCTCAAGCGCGTCGTTGGTCTCGGCCACGATCAGTGACACCCCCGCCGCGCCCTGCGCGGGATCGGTTTTGGCGACGATCACCAGCAGATCGCAATGGGTGCCGTTGGAGATGAACGTCTTGGAGCCGTTGATGACGTAGTGGTCGCCGTCGCGGCGGGCGGTGGTCTTGACCGCCTGCAGATCCGATCCGGTGCCCGGTTCGGTCATCGCGATCGCCAGCACCTTCTCACCGCTGATGATGCCCGGCATCCAGCGCTGTTTCTGCTCGGCGTTGCCGTAGGTGTTGAGGTAGTGCGCGACGATGGGGGAGTGCACGATCCAGCCCGATGCCGTGTCGTGCGCGAGCGCAAGCTCCTCGGCGACGATCGCCGAGGAGCCGAAGTCGCCGTCGGTGCCGCCGTATTCTTCGGGCAGGTCCAGGCCCAGCAGCCCGGCGTCGCCGAGCTTGGTCCAAAATTCGCGGTCCACCATGTGCTGGGCCGCCCAGCGCTCCTGGTGGGGGGTGGCCTCTTTGCGCAAGAATTCCGCCGCGTGCCGACGCAGCTCGCGATGCGCATCGGTTTCCCAGGATGCGCGGTAGTCGGGGAACAGTTCGGACATGTCTACCTCACTCGGGTCAGGGGGATATCGGCCTGTGCGGCGATGGCCTCCAATTCGGCGGTGGTCGTCTCGGCGAAGGCGGCGCACATTGCCTCGTGGGTGCCATCGACGCCGAACGCCTGCAGCGTGCGTGCAAAGAAATGTGGTTCGATGGCGCCGAGCGCGACGTAGCCGTCGGCGGCTGGGTAGATGCCGTAACCCGGGAAGGCCCCGCCCAGGATGGCGCCGTCACCCATCAGGCCGTGACGCACCGCATCGCCGGCACGGGCCGCGGCCTCCTCAAGGACGACGCGGTGGGGACGTCCTTGGCCGGTCGCCGCGCGCATCAGCAGCGCAGCGATCGCGGTCGAGGCGGCGCGTTCGGCGCCGAGCATGTCGGCGATCGGTACCTTCGGCATGTGCGGCGGCGACAGCGTCCCGTGCACCGCTTGATAGTTCAGGTCATGACCCGGCACCTCGGCGAGATCCCCGTCGTGCCCGACGATCTCGATCAGCGACAACTGGGGGAACATCCGCTGCGGCTGGCAAAGCCCCAGCCGGGTCAGCGCCGAGGGCCGCATCGAGGTGATCAACAGATCCGCCTCGCCGAGCAGCTCCTCAAGCTTGGCCCGATCACCGGGTTGTTTGAGATCCAGGGCGACCACGCGTTGACCGGCAATCAGGCGGCGGTACCAGTCCGGAGCCGCGGCGGCCAGCGGATCCCCGGCCGGCGGCTCCACCTTGACCACCGATGCCCCCAACTCCGCGAGCCGGGCCGCGGCCAGCGGGCCGGGCAGGTTCACCGCCAGCGATACGACGCTGACAGCCTCCAGCGGTTGCATGGTGCGCACCTCCAATCCGCGATGACAATACAACTGTATTGGTATAGATGCAATCGTAACGTTGGCTACACTGGACCGAACGTTCCAGGGAGGCGAGATGGTGAACCCACGCGCGACCAACGAGGACCTGACCGCCAAGGCGCGCATCCGCAACGCCGCGCTGGACCTGTATGCGCAGTACGGCGAAGACCGGATCTCGTTGCGCGCCGTCGCCGCCGAGGCCGGCGTCACCCTGGGCCTGGTGCAACACCACTTCAAGACCAAGGCCGGACTGCGCCAGGCCGTCGACCAACTCGTCGTCGATTACTTCGCGCACGCGATCGCCGAGATCCCTCCCAAGGGCACCCCAAACCAGATCGGCGCGGCGCGCGACGAGGCGGTCCGCGCGATGCTTGCCGACAATCCGCCGGTGGTGAACTACGTGCGGCGCGCCCTGCTCGAACCCTCTGAAGACCGCATGCACCTGCTCGACGTGCTGGTCGAGCTGACCCAGCGCGAAGTCACCGCGCTGCGCAAATCCGGTCTCGCGTCAACCAAGCGCCGCGAGTCCATCCAGGTCGTCGCCGTGCTGGTCCGCCAGATGGGCGAGTTGTTGCTGGCGCCGATGGTCGATGCGGTCTGGGAGCGTGTCGCGCGGCCCGGCGACGGCGACAAGCCGCGGCTGCGGGTCACCGTCGCCGACTGATCGCCGCGTCATCGGACGTCGGCACTGTTACGACGTCGAACGGGATCTGCGGGGGATCGAACACACCGCCCGCCTGGCGAGCAGCGGCATCGATGGCATCGGTATCCCAGCGACCGCGCGCCGGGTGGATGCCGCTTCGTGCCGTCTCCCTCGACCCTTGTTCCGATACGCTCATGCTGTGTACAATACGGTTGTATTGGATCTCTCGTCCACCGCCGAAGCGAGGAATGTCGAATGGACATCGCGTCCGACCGCCCACGCACGTTGTGCGAGGCGTTCCAGGCCGTCGCCGCGGCGCGGCCTGACGCCGTCGCACTGCGCAATCTTGGTGATACGACGAGCATTACGTGGCGGGAATACGCGCGGCGGGTTCGCGCGATCGCCGCCGGTTTGGCGGGCCTCGGAATCGGCTCCGGTGACACCGTCGCGCTGATGTTGACCAACCGCTCGGAGTTTCACCTGTGCGACACCGCGGTGTTGCATGCGGGTGCGACGCCGTTTTCGATGTACAACACCAACCCGCCCGAGGTGCTCTCCTACCTGTTCGACAACGCCGAGAACCGGGTGGTGATCAGCGAACGACAGTTCCTGCCCACGGTTTTCGAGGCGATGCAGCTTGGCGGCAAGGTCGAGCACGTGGTGTGCGTCGACGGCAGCCCCGCCGGCACGATCGGCCTGGACCAGCTCGAGAACGCACCGGCCGAAGACTTCGACTTCGACGCGTCCTGGCGCGGCGTGGCACCCGACGACGTGCTCACCATCGTCTACACCTCGGGTACCACCGGACCGCCCAAAGGGGTCGAGCTCACCCACACCAACTTCATCGAAAACGCGAGAATCACCGAGGAGATGGGCGGCATCGGATTCGATGACCGCGGCTTGTCCTACCTGCCGGACGCGCACGGGGCCAACCGCTGGTTCACCCACTACCAGAACCTGCTCTACGGACTGCAGATCACCACCGTCGGCGACATCAAACAGGTCCTCGACGCGTTGACCCGGGCCCGGCCCACCCTGTTCGTCGGTGTCCCGCGGGTGTGGATCAAGGCCAAGGCGGCGTTGGAAGCCGCGGTCGCGGCCGAACCCGTGGCCAAGCGGGCGCTGGCCAACTGGGCGCTTGCCGTTGGGCGGGCCCGAGCGCGGGCGGCATCGGCGGGCCGGGGGTTCGGTCCCCTCGATCGGCTGCAGTACGCGCTGGCCGATCGGCTGGTGCTCGCCGGGATCCGTGCCCGGCTCGGACTGGACCAGCTGCGGATCGGGGTCACCGGTGCGGCGCCCATCCCACCGGACGTGCACGAATTCATCCTCGGTCTGGGTCTGCAGGTCTGTGAGGGCTACGGCATGACCGAATGCACCGCTGGCGCCACGGTCAACCGCCCGGATCGGATCAAAATCGGGACCGTCGGTGTCCCGCTGCCCGGCGTCGACGTCCGGATCGCACCCGACGGCGAGGTGCTGGTGCGCGGCGGCAACGTCATGCGCGGCTACCGCAACGATCCCGACAAGACCGCCGAGGCCGTCGATGCCGGCGGCTGGCTGCATACCGGCGACATCGGCGAGTTCGACGCCGACGGCTACTTGAAGATCGTCGACCGCAAGAAAGAACTCATCATCAACGCGGCCGGAAAGAACATGTCGCCGACCAACATCGAGAACGCGATCGCCGCCGACACCCCACTGGCCGGACCGGTGGTGGTGATCGGCGACGCCCGCCCGTACAACACCGCGCTGATCACCCTCGACCGCGACGCGGCGGCCCAGCGCTTCGGTGACCGGCCGAACAGCGAGCTGGCCACCGATCCGGCCGTGCACGCCGCCATCGAGGCCGGGATTAAGGCCGCCAACGCCAAGCTTTCCCGCGTCGAGCAGATCAAGAAATTCACCATCCTGCCCGACATTTGGGAGCCGGGCAGCGTGCATCTGACGCCGACCAGCAAGCTCAAACGCAAGCCGATCGCGGACAGCTACGCCCAGGCGATCGAGGCCATGTATCGACCGGCAGCCCGGTAGAACAAAAGCGGAAGTTGAAGGACCCAGGATGAAGATCGAAGGAAAGGTCGCCGCCATCACCGGCGGTGCGCGCGGTATCGGACTGGCCACGGCCAAAGCTTTTCTGGCTGCGGGGGCGAAGGTCGCCGTCGGCGACCTGGATGTCGAGTTGGCCGAGAAAGCAGCAGCGGAGCTGGGTTCCGAGCGGTGCATTGGGTTACCGCTCGATGTGGCCGATCACGGCTCGTTCGCCGACTTTCTGTCCGCGGTCCAGGATCGGCACGATCGGATGGACATCCTGGTAAACAACGCGGGCATCATGCCGACCGGGCTGTTTCTCGATGAGTCGCCGGCGATGACCGACCGGATCATCGCTATCAACGTTCGCGGTGTGGTCACGGGCTCCCGGCTCGCGGCTCAGCGATTCTGCGCCCAGGGCGGCGGGCACATCGTCAACGTCGCCTCACTTGCCGGTATCACCGGGGAACCGGGACTGGCCACCTACTGTGGGTCGAAGCACTTCGTTGTCGGGTTCACCGAATCGCTGCACCGCGAACTCGATCCGCACGGCATCGGTGTGAGCATGGTGCTGCCCGGTGTGATCAACACCGAACTCTCAAGGGGCACCCAGGTTCCGGCCTGGGCGAAATCCATTGCCACCGCCGAGCCGGAGGACGTCGCGGCGGCCATCGTCGCGGCGGTCGCCGACGAGAAAGTGCGGGTCACCGTGCCGAAAGCGCTCGGTGCGCTGCTGAAAACGATGTCCGTGCTGCCGGCCAGGGCCCGGTTCGCGGTGGCGCACGCGGCGCGGTTCGACCAGCTGGCCAGCGGCGCCGACCCGGAAGCGCGGGCCCGCTACCACCGCCGCATCGCAGAGCAGCAACAGTGAATGATCTACCGCACGGAAGGAGCTGGCAGGTGACCGAATGGAATCGCATCGACAAAGGCGCCGGCCGGCCACTGGTGCTACTGCACGGCGGCGGCTCTTCGGCCAACAGCTGGCTGCCGGTCATCGACCAGCTGGCGCAGCAGCGCAGGGTGATCGCGTTCGACTTCCCCGGGTTCGGCGACACCCCGGCGGTCCGCGATATGGCGTTCACGATGGATTGGGCGATGCAACAGCTTGCCGAGCAGCTGAACCTGCTCGGCATCGACACCCCAGTTGATATTGCCGGGAACTCGATGGGCGGATGGATGGCGCTGGAGGCGGCCAAGCGGGGAATGGCCCGCTCGGTGGTCGCGATCGGCCCTGCCGGACTGTGGGCCAAGGGCATGCCGCCGCTCACCCGCATCGCGTTCGCTGCCGGCATCGCCGGCTCGAGGGTGGCGGGCACCCGCGCCCGCGCCATTTTCGACAGCCCAGCTGTGCGGGCCGCGACGCTGTTCGCGCCGGTCAAGCACCCCCGTCGCCTCACCTCCGCCGAGGCGATCGGGCAGATGGTGGCCGCATCCAGCCTCGACGACATCATCCTCACCTCGGCGTTGACCGGCCTGCCCGCCAGCATGCTCAAACCCTCCATCGACCGTGTCGGTATCGACCTGGGCGCTCTGCAACGCGACGAGGCCGATGTCAGCGCGGTGCTCGCGCAGGCCGGCGTCACCAGCGTCTGGCGTGAGCTCTACAGCGCCGGACACTCGACCAGCGGCGTCAGCGACGTCCCCTTCGTCGCCGACCTTGTCGAACGAACCACTAAGCAATACTTCGCACTTGAGTCAGGAAGCGGAGACCCGACGCCATGAACGAAACCGCAGACGGCGCGTTCCACGCGGACGTGATGGCTCAGATCCGGGACAAGGGCGCGGTCGATGGCTGGCTTTCCCAGTTCGACATGTTGATCCTGCACACGCTGGGCGCCAAGTCCGGTCAGCCGCGGCAGAACCCGATGGCCTACCAGAAGTCCGAGGACGGTCGCGAGATCTTTGTGTTCGCCTCTAACAACGGTGCCGACCGCAGCTCGGCGTGGTATTACAACGCCCTGGCCCACCCAGATCAGGTTCAGGTGGAGATCGGTGACGACCGGTTCCCGGTTGCGGTGCGCGAAGTGATTGGCGCAGAGCGTGTTCGGATTTACCGCAAGCAGGCCGACACGTTCGAGAACTTCGCGGAATACGAACGCAAGACGACGCGGGTAATCCCGGTGTTGGGTCTGACACGCATCCACCGGTGACGTCGGTCGCGAAGGCAGGTGTCGCCTGTTCGGGGCAGTCATGATTTTGGGCATACAGCGGGACATTCGTATCGATCGAGAGCACGGCCGCCTCACATCTCGTTGGCGAGCTCGCGCCACAATTCTCCGGGCACACGAAACGGACCGAGTCGACCAGGGGCGGGCGGCTGCCAGGTGTCGGACGCCGCGTCGCGCCTCGGATAAATCCGCACCATGTGCTCGAGCCCGCGACGAACAACCTCGGCCAGGGTAATTTCGTGCTCCTGCGCGATCCGCTTGGCGTCGCGATAAAGCGCATCCGGGAGCTGAACTCGCGTTCGAATCACACATCGAATTTACATCTGTATCTAAACGGGGGACTACATCAAAGCGCCTCGTCCAGCATGGATCGCGGCGGGTGGGTATGAGACGATCACAGCCAGAATCCTGCCCGCTCCGGCCGAAATCGTGAGGGCTGTGAACATGAATTTTGACTATGACGTCCTCGTGATCGGGTCGGGATTCGGCGGCAGCGTCGCCGCCCTGCGGCTGACCGAGAAGGGCTACCGGGTCGGCGTGCTGGACATGGGACGACGCTGGACGCCCACCGACTTCCCGCCCAACAACTGGCATGTCCGCAAGGCCATGTGGGCGCCGAAACTGGGCTGCTTTGGCCCGCAACGCCTGACCGTGCTGGGCAAGACGTTTATCGCCAGCGCGGTCGGGGTCGGCGGCGGCTCACTCATCTACGGCAACACGCTGTACCAGCCGTTGGAGCGGTTCTACACCGACCCGCAGTGGGCGCACATCACCGACTGGAAAGCCGAACTCGAGCCCTACTACGACCAGGCGCGCCGGATGCTGGGCGTGACACCCACCCCGCACACCACCCCGGCCGACGAGGTGCTGCGGGCGGTGGCCCGCGACCTGGGTGTCGAGGACACCTACCATCCCACCAACGTCGGGGTGTTCTTCGGCGACGAGCCCGGCAAGACCGTCGACGACCCGTACTTCGGTGGCGCCGGGCCGGACCGGGCCGGCTGCATCGGCTGCGCGCAATGCTTCACCGGTTGCCCGCACAACGCGAAGAACACCACCGAGACCAACTACCTGTATCTCGCCGAACACGCGGGCGCGCAGATCCATCCGTTGACCATGGTCACCGACGTGCGGCCGCTGGACGACGGCTACGCCGTCGCCACCGTCCGCACCGGCCGGTGGCTGCGCAAGCACAAGCGGGAATTCACCGCGCGCCAGGTGGTGTTCGCCGCGGCGTCGCTGGGCACCCAGCGCCTGCTGCACAAGCTGCGCGACACCGGGTCGCTGCCGCGGCTGTCGGCCCGGCTCGGCGAACTGACCCGCACCAATTCCGAAGAGGTCCCGGTCGTGTTCGCACCCGACCGCGACGACTTCGCCCAAGGGATCGCGATCACCTCATCGATCCACCCCGAGGTCAACACCCACGTCGAGGTGTGCCGCTACGGCAAGGGATCCAACCTGTTGTCGATGATGGGCACCCACCTGATCGACGGCGGGCCGTGGCGCTTCGCCCGGCTGGTGCTGTCCATCCTGCGCCGCCCCGGGCTGCTCGTGCGCGGCCTGTTCCCGCGGCACGCGTCGGAGCATTCGATCATCGTGCTGGTCATGCAATCCCTCGACAATTCGCTGACCACCTACCGCAAGCGCGGCCTGTTCGGCACTCGGATGACCGCCAAACAAGGGGTGGGGGAACCGAACCCGGACTGGATTCCGATGGCCCACGAGGTCGCGCGGCGGATGGCCGAGAAGGTCGACGGGTTCGCCGGCGGCACCTATCTCGACGCGCTCAACATCCCGTTGACCGCGCACTTCATCGGTGGCTGCCCGATCGGCGATTCCCCGCAGACCGGGGTCATCGACCCCTACCAGCGGCTCTACGGACACCCCGGGCTGCACGTCGCCGACGGCTCGGCAATCACCGCCAACCTGGGCGTCAACCCGTCATTCACCATTACCGCGCAGGCCGAACGGGCCATGGCGTTTTGGCCCAACAACGGCGAGCCCGATCCCCGCCCGCCGCTCGGGGCGCCGTACCAACGCATCCTGCCCGTGCAGCCCACGCATCCAACGGTGCCGGAGGCCGCCCCCGGTGCGCTGCGCCTCCCACTGACGCCGGCCTGAGAGCAGCCCAGCGTTATGCGGGCACGGCTCGGGCGTGGAGTTCCTTGAGGGCCCGGTAACTCTGCGCATTGAATTCGATACCGGCCCGCTCATCGTCGGACAGTTCGCGGCGCACCTTGCCGGGCACGCCGGCGACCAGCGATCCCGCTGGGATGTCGGCACCTTGGGGAATCAGTGCGTTGGCGGCGATCAGGCAGCCGGCGCCGACACGGGCGCCGTTGAGGATGGTGGCGCCCATCCCGACCAGGACATCGTCGCCGATGGTGCAGCCGTGCAAGACGGCGTTGTGTCCCACGGATACTCCGGAGCCGACGGTCAGCGGAAAGCCGGGGTCGGCATGCAGCACACAGCCGTCCTGAATGTTCGTTCCCGCGCCGACCTCGATGGATTCCACATCGCCACGCAGCACCGCCGCGTAGAAGACACCGACATTTGCGGCCAGCCGCACCCGTCCGATCACGGTGGCGTTGGGGGCGATCCAGGTGTCGGTGCCGATGTCGGGGGTGTGGCCGTCGATGCTGCTGATCATGGTTGCCTCGCTTGATAGTGGTGGTGGAATCACTCCCATCATTGCAATTGGCGCTGCCTATAGTTGTTCGATGGAGCTGCGCCACATCCGGTATCTGCTCGCGGTGGCCGATCACGGCAACTTCACCCGCGCGGCCCAAGCGCTGCACATCTCTCAGCCGACGCTCTCCCAGCAGGTCAAGCAGCTTGAGCGCGCGATGGGGGTGGAGTTGCTCGACCGGTCGGGGCGGACGGTCCGGCTGACCGAGGCCGGCGCGGCGTACGCGCAGCACGCCCGGCTCGCCCTGCGGGATCTCGACGCCGCCGAGCGCGCGGTGCACGACGTGCAGGATCTCTCGCGGGGCCACCTGCGGGTGGCGATGACGCCGACGTTCACCGCCTATCTGATCGGGCCGCTGGTGCATCGGTTCCGCGCCGCCTACCCGGGCATCACCCTCGCCATCCGGGAGACGACCCAGGACAGCATCGAAGCCGACCTGCTGGCCGACCGCCTCGATCTCGGGATCGCGTTCGCGGGCCAGCACGCCACCAGCATCGAGTCCACCGTGTTGTTCACCGAGACGCTGAGCCTGGTGGTCGGCGCGGAGCACCCGTTGGCGGCGGCGCCGCGACCGCTACCGGTGCGCCGGCTCGGCCGCGAGCCGTTGGGCCTGCTCAGCCGCGACTTTGCGACGCGACTGCACATCGACGCCTACTTCGCCGACCGCGGGGTCGCGCCGGACATCGCAATCGAGGCCAACTCGATCAGCGCGCTGCTGGACTTCGTCCGGCGCGGATCGCTGGCCACCGTGCTCCCCGATGCCATCACCCGTGAGCACGCCGACCTGCAGCCGGTGCCGCTGGCCCCGCCGCTGCCCACCCGGACCGTGGAGTTACTGCGGCGCGGCTCCGCCTACCACTCGGCCGCCGCCCGGGCATTCGCGGAGGTCGTGCACGCCGACGCAGGTGAGCAGTGACCCCGACCGCAGTATTGGCGGCATCTATGGCTTCGAGGCGAATTAAGTATTGGACTCTATAGTCGCGACCACGCACCCTGGAGTTCGTCAGGCCGAATAGGCCACTCCGCCGGTTGGCGGCGATTCGACTCGAGAGGAACGAGAAACCATGGTGCACGCGCAGTGCGACCCCACCGCTCGCCAGGCGGTAGCGGTCGCGGCCGTCGCGGCCAAGACCGCGAAAGACCTCAGCTGGCAGCGGATCGCCGAGGCCGCCGGCTACTCGACCGCCTACGTCACCGCCGCCGTCCTCGGTCAGCACCCGCTGCCACAGCAGGCCGCCACCGCGGTGACCGAGCTACTCGACCTGGGTGACGACGCGGCGTCCCTGCTGCAGGCCATCCCGCTGCGCGGCTCAATTCCCGGTGGGATACCCACAGACCCGACGATCTACCGCTTCTACGAGATGCTGCAGGTCTACGGCACTACCCTGAAAGCGCTGATCCACGAACAGTTCGGCGACGGCATCATCAGCGCCATCAACTTCAAACTCGACGTGCGCAAGGTTGCCGATCCCGAGGGTGGCGAGCGCGCGGTGATCACCCTCGACGGCAAGTACCTGCCCACCAAACCGTTCTGATCACCCCTCAAGGACCGCAATGGACTTCGCACAACACACCATCGATCTCGCCCGCCGCAACGTCGAGCAGGGCGGACGCCCGTTCGCCACCGTCGTCGTCAAAGACGGTGCGATCCTGGCCGAAAGCGCGAACCAGGTCGCCCAGACCCACGACCCCACCGCGCACGCGGAGATCCTCGCCATCCGTGCGGCCTGCACCAAGCTGGGCACCGAGCACCTGACCGGAACCACCATCTATGTCCTGGCCCAGCCTTGCCCGATGTGCCTGGGCGCGCTGTATTACTGCTCGCCCGACGAGGTCGTCTTCCTGACCACCCGCGAGGCCTACGAGCCCCACTACGTCGACGACCGAAAGTACTTCGAGCTCAACACTTTCTACGACGAGTTCGCCAAGCCCTGGGATCAGCGCCGCCTGCCCATGCGCCACGAACCCCGCGACGGCGCGGTCGACGTCTACCGGCTGTGGCAGGACCGCAACCACGGCGACCGTCGGGTCCCCGGGGCGCCGACCGCGGGCTGATCACCGCGGCCGGTCAGCACAGTTCGGCGATGACCTTCGCGAAGCCCTCGGCGTGACTCTCCTGGACGGTGAAGTATGTCAGCCCATAGGTGTCCCGATACCCCCGCAACCGGTCAGCGATGTCGCCGGGGGATCCCGACAACACCGCGGGCATCTCCAGCAGCTGCTCGTCGGACAGCGTCGGCGCGAATCGCCGGGTCAACGACAGGTCGGGCATTCCGGAGTTATCGGCCGGTACCGCGGTGATCGCCAGGTTGAGCTCCAGCGCGCTGAACCGGTTGCCGGCGGCGTTGCGGACGAAAGAAATCCGTTCGGCCAGCGGATCATCCGCATCGGCGACGCGGGCCCCGGTCAGCCCAACGATGTCGGCGTGCCGCGCGGCCACCGTCAGCAGCCGGTCACCGTTGCCGGCGATCAGGATCGGCAGGTTCGGTTGGTGCGTGCCGAGGTACGCCGTCACATGCTCGAGGTACTCGATGCGGCGTGCGGCGCTGGGGAACGGCAACTCGGCGGCCTCGAATTCCTCGCGGACATAGCCGGCGCCCAGGCCGACCTCGAGGCGGCCGTCGGAGAGCAGATCCACCTCGGCGATGTCCCGGGCCAGCAGGGCCGGCTTGTAGAAGCAGGCGTTGAGCACATAGGTGCCCAGCCGGATCGTCGTCGTTGCCGCCGCGGCCACGGCTAGGAGCGGGAAGGGTGCCGGCGCACCGAGGTGGTCGGCGACGTTGAGCACGTCGAAGCCGAAATCCTCCAGGCGTCGCGCCTTTTCCTGCAACGCGGTCGCCGACTTGGCCCCCCGGATGCCGACGCCGAAGCGAAACTCCCTGGCCACCCACTACCTCCTCATCGCTGCCGGGGCCACTGGGCGGGATCCCAGCGGCGCAGAAAGTCAATCCACGGTTGGGGCAGCCCGTGGTGCGTCGCGCCGTCGACGATGCGTTCCAGGTATCCCGGTCGGGGCGTGCCGGGATGCACCCGATGGTCGATGTACACCCAGGCCGGCGCCGGGCCGTCGGCGGTGTGCACGGTCAGCCGGTCGCGCCGGTAGCGCACCGGCACCCCCTCGGCGCTGTCCAAGGTCGCCAGGTCGTGGTCGGACACCTGCCACAACACCCCGTGCACGCGGGAGCCGGCGAACGGGGCGACGGTGGCGACCCCGCGCTGGTTGATCAGCCAGTCGTGCTCGGCCAGCGCCGCTGGACGCGGGTGAACCGCGTCGGGGCAGCGCCGCGCCATCTGCTGCACGCACAGGTTGGACCCGTACGCGAAGTAGGCGTGGGCCGGCATCAAAGGGCGAGGTAGATCAGGGCCATGTTAAGCAGACTAATCACCGCGGTGACGATCCAGCCGAGCGCCGAGGTCAGCGGCCGGTTGACGTCGGCGCCCATCAGCGTGCGGTCGCTGGTCAGCCGGATCAGCGGCACCAGCGCGAACGGGATGCCGAACGACAGCACCACCTGAGAGATCACCAGGGCCCGACTGGGATCCACGCCGACGGCCAAGATCACCAGCGCCGGTATCAGGGTGACCACGCGACGCCACAACAGCGGGACCGTCACCCGCAGCAACCCCTGCATGATCATCGCCCCGGCGTAGGCGCCCACCGACGTCGACGCCAGGCCGGAGGCCAGCAGCCCGATCGCGAAGAACAGCGCGACCGTCGGGCCGAGGGCATCACCCACCGCGGCGTGCGCGCCCTCAATGGACCCGCTGGTGTCATGCCCGCGCAGGTTGGTCGCGGCCACCACCAGCATGGCCAGGTTCACCGTGCCGGCCACCAGCATCGCCAGCCCGACATCCCAGCGGGTCACCCGCAGCAGCCGCCGGCGCGACGGGCCGGGCTCGGGCTGGCCGTGCCGGTCCCGAGACAGCCCGGAATGCAGATACACCGCGTGCGGCATCACGGTGGCGCCGAGGATCGCGGTGGCCAGCAGCACGCTTTCGGTGCCATCGAACCGGGGCAGCAGGCCCTCGGCGACCTCGGTGGGCGGGGGCGGCGCCACCACCAGGCTGGCCAGGAACCCGATGGCGATGATCGCCAGCAGGCCGCTGGTCACCTGTTCGAAGATCCGGGGGCCGCGCCGGTCACCGATCACCAGCAGCGCCATCGACACCACGCCGGTGATCAGGCCGCCCAGCAGCAACGGCAGGTGAAAAATCAGGTGCAACGCGATCGCGCCGCCCACCACCTCGGCCAGGTCGGTCGCCATGGCCACCAATTCGGCCTGCAGCCAGTAGGCAATCCGGGTCGGCCGCCGACTGTTGGCGCCGACGGTCTCCGGCAGTGACCGCCCGGTCACCAGTCCCAGCTTGGCGGACAGGTACTGCACCAACCCGGCCATCACGTTGGCCGCGATGATCACCCACACCAGCAGGAAGCCGAACTTCGCGCCGGCGCTGACGTTGGCCGCGACGTTACCCGGGTCGACGTAGGCGATGGCGGCGACGAACGCCGGACCGAGCAGATACCAGCTCGGTTTCACCGGTGCCTGGGTGTCCTGCGCCAACCGACCCTCTTTCTATCCGGACCTACGAATAAGAAAGTTAGGGCAACCGAATCGTTTCTCCAACTCCGGTGCCGGTCCGGATTCCTGCTGGCCTGGAGAGGAAAACCGGATGTACCTGTGATCCAGTGCCAAACTGGATCACTGTGGCGACGAAGAACATCACACTCGATGCCCAAAGAGTTGGTGCGGCGCGCGAAGGTGCTGGCCGCGCAGCGCGACATGTCCTTATCGAGCCTGGTTGCGCGGCTGCTTGAGCAATTCGTCGACGAGGTGCGCGACTACGACGAGGCGTGGGAGATCGAGCGTCAGAAGATGCGCGAGGGTATCGGCGAACTCGGCCTGATCACCTGGTCCCGCGACGAGCTTCACGAACGTTGACGCGTCCACTCACCGTTGCCCGATGACGTCATCGCCACAAGAACCTTGATCAGCCGGCGCTGTACAACCCCCGCCCGGTGATTAGCGGCAGGTCCAAGGTGGTCCGGATTCCCGGTTCGGCGGCCACCACCGCGGGGATGGCGTTGACCACCCGCATCGCGGTCGCCACCAGCCCGGCGTGGTTGTGGTCGCCGTTGCGACTGGACAGGCACAGGTCCACCGCGTAGGAGGGTTCGCCGGTGATCTCGACCCGGTAGGAGCCGCCGGGCTGGGCGGGCTGCGGCCAGTCCGGGCACAGATCCTCGCGCAGCCGGGTGACGTGTTCGAGGACGACCGCCGGCGCGCCGTCGACCATCCCGAGCACCTCGAAGCGCAGCGCCGCCGCGCTGCCCTTGGCGATGTGGCCGGAGGCGATGTCGAAGTCTTCGGGCGCTGGCTCGCGCACGTAGGTCTCGGTCACCTCATCGAGGGTGATGCCCAAGCCGGCGGCGAGTTGGCGCACCACCGAACCCCAGGCCAGGCTCAGCACGCCGGGTTGCAGCAGCATCGGGATGTCGTCGATCGGCTTGCCGAAGCCCATCACGTCGAACATCACGGTGGCGCTGTCGTAGGTGGCGTAGTCGACGATTTCCATGCAGCGGATCTGCTGGATGTTCTGACAGGTTCCCGCCAGTGCCAGCGGCAGCAGGTCGTTGGCGAACCCCGGGTCGATGCCGTTGATGAACAGGCTCGAATTGCCCGCGCGCGCTGCCTCTTCCAGCGGGGCGAGCAGTTCCGGCGGAAGCACCTGCCACGGATATTGCAGGAACACCGCGCTGCTGCCGACGACGTTGACCCCGGCGGCCAGGAGGCGCCGGAAGTCCTCGAGCGCCTCGGGCAGCCGGTTGTCGGCCATCGCGGTGTAGACCACGCACTGTGGTCGGGTGGCAAGCACCTCGGCCAAATCGGTGGTGGCGGTGATCCCGGTTGAGCTGTCCAGCCCGGCAAGCTCTGCGGCGTCTTTGCCGGCCTTGGCCGCCGAGGACACCCACACCCCGGTGAGCTCGAATTCCGGGTTGCTGACCAGTGATCTCAGTGCGTGGACACCGACATTGCCGGTGCCGATCTGGGCGACACGTAGTGTCATCGCCACTCCTCCTCATCGCTTCGTCCCCCTCGCCGCTGCGCGGCTGGGGGTGCCCCCACTGCATCGTCGTTGGCGGTGGCCATTGGTTACGTCCTCACAGGTCGGGAAGGGGCAGGTCGAGGTTGGGGAAGGTGATGCCGCCGTCGACCTCGAGCACCTTGCCGGTCAGGTAGCCGCCGGCGGGGGAGGCCAAATACACCGCGGCCGCGGCGATGTCGCCGGGGTCGCCGAGGCGGCGCAACGGGGTGGCTTTTTCCATCGGGGTCCGCAGTTCGTCGTTGGAGGCCACGATGTCCAGCGCCGAGGTGAGGATCGAGCCCGGCGCGATGGCGTTGACCCGGATCCGCGGGCACAGGTCCAGCGCGGCCAGCCGGGTGTAGTGGGCCAGCGCGGCCTTCGCGGTGCCGTAGGCGGCGAACCCGCGACCGGCCACCCGCCCCATGGTCGAGGTGATGTTGATGATGGCACCGCCCCCGGAATGCTCCAGCATCAGCGGCACCGCGGCGGTGGTTAGCGCATGTGCGGTGCCGACGTTGAAGGTGAACGCGTCTTTGAGGTCTTTGGTGGCGGTGTTCAGCAGCGCGTTGGGCATGGTGCCGCCGACGTTGTTGACGACGATGTCGAGCTTGCCGAACGCCTCGACCGCTTGTCCGGCCAGTTTCGCCGTGTCCTCCGGATGGGCCAGATCGGCGACCACGACGTGGGCGCGGCGCCCCGTCGCGCGGATCTGTTCGGCGACGGCCTCTAGTTCGGACTGGGTTCGTGAGGCGATCACGACGTCCGCGCCGGCCTCGGCGAAGGCCAGCGCGATGGCCGCGCCGAGCCCCCGTCCCGCGCCGGTGACCACCGTAGTTTTGTCGTCGAGTCGAAATTTGTCCAGGATCACCGCGCCACCGTAGCAAGGGTCGGCCGTGCGCGTGGCGGCTTTGTGAAACGTGTTCTAGTTCTGGCTTCGGGCGCGGTGGCGATTCGCTAGGCGCCGCGGCCAGCGAGGGCGCCGCTGTCATCGAACTGTAGGGACAGCTGCGTTGGGGTGCCGCCCAAGTCCACCGGGCGGGTCTGGGTCGGACGACCCGTGGCCCCGACGATCAGCTGGTAGCTGCCGTCGCCCGAGCCCACGAGGTGGTAGTAGCCGTCCTGGCTGGACCGGCCGCGGGCGACGTGGCGGCCGGCGCCGTCGACCAGGGTCAGCTGTGCGTCGGCGACCGGCAATCCGTCGGCGTCGTGGATGTGCCCGTGCAGCACATCGCCTTCGGCGGACTCGACGAGCTCTTCGGCGGCCTGTTCGGCCTCTTCCTCGGTGTCGGCATGGGCCCGGTTGACCAGCTTGTGCGCGGTGGCCAGCACCAGCACCCCGAGCAGCACCGCGCTGGCGCCGACATAGAACGGCAAGGCGTCGCCATGGCGTGCGGCCAGGACGCCGGCGACCCACGGTGCCAGGCCGCCGCCGATGAACCGCAGGAAGCTGTAGGCCGCCGACGCGGTCGGCCGGGGCACCGGCGCCACCTGCATCACGGTGCCGGTCACCAAGGTGTTGTTCATGCCGATGAATGCGCCGCTGACGATGACGCAGCCGATGATCACCGCCGGTCGGTCCGCCCAATACCCGATCGCCGCCACGTCGGCCGCCATCAACAACAGCGTCAGATACAGCGAGCGGGCGGTGCCCACCCGCCGCTGGGCCCATGGCGCGACAAACACCGCGAAAATTGCGACCAGCACGCCCCAACCGAAAAACACGTACCCGAGTTCATGCACGCCGATCTTCATCGGGTAGGGCGCATAGCCCATAACGGTGAAAAAGCCCCAGTTGTACAGCAGCGCCGTCAGCGAGGTGGTCAACAGGCCACGGTGGCGCAGCGCGGTGATCGGCTCGGAGATCGACGCGCGCACCGGCGGTGGTGGGGTGGGCGCAAGCAAGGTCACCACACAGATCAGGGCGACCGCCATCAGCGCGGCGACCCCGAAAAACGGTCCCCGCCAGCTGATCCCGCCGAGTACACCGCCGACCATCGGGCCCAGTGCGATGCCCAGGCCGAGCGCGGCTTCGTAGAGGATGATCGCGCCCGCGAACCCGCCGCTGGCCGCTCCCACGATGACCGCCAGCGAGGTCGCGATAAACAGCGCGTTTCCCAGCCCCCACCCGGCGCGAAAACCGATGATGCCGTTGACGCCGTCGGCGCATCCGGCCAGGGCGCTGAATACGACGATCACCACCAGCCCGGTGATCAGGGTCTTCTTGGCGCCGATCCGCGACGAGATCCAGCCGGTGAACAGCATCGCCACCGCGGTGACCAGCAGATAGCTGGTGAACAGCAGCGACACCTGCGCCGGCGTGGCGTGCAGGTCGTTGGCCATCGTCGGCAAGATCGGATCCACCAGGCCGATACCCATGAACGACACCGCACAAGCGAACGCGACCGCCCACACCGACTTCGGCTGCCGGAAAAAACTTGTCTCGTGTCGTGTTTCGTGTTGGCTACCAATCATCGCCTAGAAATATATAGGGTAGCTATATTGATTGGCTATCAACTGTGGTCGGGATCTCGCTGCGCGATGCGCTAGGGCTGGGTGACCTGAGTGGAGACATCGGCCAGGCGCTGCATTTCCTCCGGGCTCAGCGTGACCGCCATGGCGCCGGCGGCTTCGGCGGCATGGTGCGGTTTGGATGCACCGGGGATCGCAACGACGGTGTCGCCGTAGTAGGTCAGCAGCCAGGCGAGCGCGACCTGGGCCGGCGTGGCCGAGTGTGCGATGCCGATGTGACGCAACGCGTCGATCAACGGTGCGGTGCGGTCAAGGTTCTTCTCCGAGAACAGTGCACGGCGCGTGCGCGGCATGGTGGCGACCAGCGTGCGGTCGTCGTGATACTTGCCGGTCAGCAGCCCGTTGCGCAGTGGTGAATACGCGATCAGCGTGATCCCGAGCCGTCGCGCGGTGTCGAGCACCCCGTTGGTTTCGATCTTGCGGTGCAGCAGGTTGATCTGAACCTGGTTGCTGACCAAGGGGATTCCATGTCTGGCGAGCTGCGCGTGGGCGATCTCCATCTGTCGGGCCGAGTAGTTGCTGACGCCGACGGCGCCGATCTCGTGGGCCCGGGCGAGCCGTGCCATGGCACCGATTTGGGCGCGCATCGGTGAGAGACTGCCGTAGGGCGTGTGGATTTGGTGGAGGTCCACCGGGAACGGGTCCAGCGCGGTGAGTCGATCGTCGATGGTGCGCGCAATGCTCTTGGCGGTCCGGCCGAACGGCGCCCACTTTGTCGCCGCGGTGATGTCGCCGGGTTTGATGCCGGCCCGGGTCAGCGCGGTGCTGAGGCTTCGCTCCGACGCGCCGCGGCCATACATCTCCGCGGTGTCGAACCAGGTGATCCCGCCGTCGAGCGCGGTCTTGACGATCACGTCCACCTGGTCCTGCTTGATCGGCGGGAAGAACAGCGTGGAGATCAGCCCGCCGCCGGAAAACTGCATGCAGCCCAAGCCGATCGGGGAGAGCTGGATTCCGGTGCGTCCGAGTTCTCGCGTGGCCATGAGGCAACACTACACCATTATGAGACATTTATGTCTCATAATGAGCCCACGCGGTATCGTTGGGGGATGTCTGATCGGATGCGCACGGCAATCCTGGACGCCGCGGCGCGGGTTCTCGGTCAGCGCCCCGACGCCGCGATGGCCGACATCGCCGATGAAGCCGACGTCGGGCGCGCCACCTTGTATCGGTATTTCCCCACGCGGGAGTCGCTGCTGCGCGGTGTGGCCGACAGCGGAGCCGCCGAGCTGGCCGAGGGGATCGAGGCGGCCAATCTGGACGAGCTTGCGGCCGACCGCGCGATCGCCAGGCTGACCGCGGTCTTCGTGCGCACCGGCGCCAAGTACGCCGCCGTGATGAGCCAGCTCGACGCGTACCACGATCCTGCCGAGAAAGAGCGGGTGATCAAACCGGTGCGGGAGGTGATGGCCCGCGGCATCGAGGACGGAGTGCTGCGGGGCGATTTACCCGGTGACGCCCTGTTCGAGATGTTCACCGCGCTCATCGAGCGGGCGATGTGGCTCGCCATCGACGGTGTCCTCACCCCGGAGGCGGCCACCGAGGCCGTGGTGGCGACGTTTCTCGACGGCGTGCGCTTGCCGTTGTAGCCGGGAAGTCAAAGGGGCTTTGCTGGTACCTAGGTCCTGGCACTCTCACCACCCGCCGATTCGACGGTTACAACTACTTCGGTGTGCACCCCTAGGTGCCCGACTGGTTCAACAAGTACGTCAGTTAACGGTTCGGTGGTGCCGGCATCCGCGGTCAGGACTTGGTTGCCGCTTTCTTCGCGGGAGTCTTCTTGGCCGACGCCTTCTTCGCGGGCGCCTTTTTCGCCGGGGCCTTCTTGGACCGCGATTTCACGCTGGCCTCCAGCTTGGCCAGCAGGTCGGAGACGTCCTCGGTCTCGTCTAGCTCGGCGGGCTGCTCCTCGGCGGTGAACGCCTCGCCGCCCTCGAGCTTGGCCTCGATCAGCTCATGCAGCTCTTCCTGGTAGCTGTCGTGGTAGCGGTCCGGGTCGAAATCGTCGGCCATCGACTCCACCACCTGCCCGGCCATCTTCAGCTCCGACTGCTTGATCTCGACCTTCTTGTCCAGCACTGGGAAGTCGGGGTCGCGGATCTCGTCGGGCCACAGCAAAGTGTGGATCACCATCACGTCGCGCTTACTGAAATCCTTGACCCGCAACGCCGCCAGCCGGGTCTTATTGCGCAGGGTGAAATGCACGATCGCCACCCGGTCGGTGTCGGCCAGCGTCTTGGCCAGCAGCACATAGGATTTGGCCGACTTCGAGTCCGGCTCCAGAAAGTAGCTGCGGTCATACATCATCGGATCCAGATCGCTGGCCGGGACGAACTCCAGCACCTCGATTTCGTGGCCGCGTTCTTCGGGCAGGGTCGCGATGTCGTCGTCGGTGATCACCACCATCTGGCCGTCATCGGATTCGTAGGCGCGGGCGATGTCGGCGTACTCGACGACCTCGCCGCACACCTCGCACACCCGCTTGTACCGGATGCGTCCGTGGTCCTTGGCGTGCACCTGGCGGAACTTGATGTCGTGGTCCTCGGTGGCGCTGTACACCTTGACCGGGACGTTGACCAGCCCGAAGGCGATCGAGCCTTTCCAGATCGAACGCATAACGCCAGTATGCCCACATCGCCGGGCATCTACTCGCGACGCGCCGCCGCGTCCCGGGCGGCCCGATCGGGCAGGTCAGCGCCGGCGCGGCCAACGGTGAGGGCCGCCGACAGGTTCGCGTACCCCAGTGCGGCGGTCAGCGCGTCCAGGCCGATCCGTGCCAGGTCACCACGACGGTCCGCGCCCAGCAGTCCCCGCTGCCACAGCGCGTCGATCAGGCCGACCATGAATGCGTCCCCGGCGCCGACGGTGTCCACCACCCGCACCGGGCGGGCCGCCACCCGCGCCGTCCCGGCCGCGCACATCGCGAAGGCGCCCCGGTCACCCAGCGTCACCGCCACGATCGACGGCCCCGACGCCAGCCAGCTGCGGGCGATCCGCTCGGCGGAGCGATCCGGGTCGATCCAGCGCAGGTCCTCGTCGCTGACCTTGACCACGTCGCTGCGTTCGACGAGGTGGTCAATGCGTTCGCGGCCCAGCACCGGGTCGGGCAGCAACCCCGGGCGCACGTTCGGGTCCAGGGTCACGGTCGCCGAGATGCGGTAGGCATCGATCAACGCCGCGACCGCCAGACAGCCCGGATCCAGCACGGCGGCGATCGACCCGGTGTGCACCAGCAGCGGTGGCGGCACCGTCGAGGGCCCGGGCAGCTGCCAGTCGATATCGAAGGCGTACTCGGCCGAGCCGTCCTCGGCCAGGGCGACCCGGGCGGTGGAGGTCCGCGCGGCCGTCGTCCCCGCCGGGACCAGGCGGGCACCCGACGCGTGCACGTACTCGGCGATCCGGTGCCCCCGCGGGTCGTCGCCGATGTGGGTCCAGAAATCCACCGGCCGGCCCAACCGGCCCAGCCCGACCGCGACGTTGAGCGGGCTGCCGCCGACGTACTCGCCGCTGACCTGCCCGTTGCGCTCGACGACGTCGATCAGCGCTTCACCGATCACCAGCGCCCTGCCCACTGGCGCCCTCCTTACCCAGCAGTGCCTCCAGCGTCGCCCGCGCCCCGCGGCGATGCAACGAATCCAGTGTCCACCGGTAGGCCGCCACGAAGCGGGGCTGACCCGCCAGATCCCCGAACAGCGCGGTGTTCTCGATGAACGCGGTCGGGTGGCTGCGTTGTGACCGGGCCAGCGGCACCAGCGACTCGGCGAGCCGGTCCACCACCTCGATCGGCCGGCCCCGCTCGTCGATGCCCTCGGCGTACCGCGCCCAGGCTGCGACCGCCGCGGCCGCCAATCGGATCGGTGCACCGCGGGCCAGGTTGGCCCGGATCACCGGCAGCAGCCATTTGGGGATGCGGTCCGACGCGTGCGCGCACAGCCGCGCGATCGTGTCGCGCACGCCGGGGTTGGCGAACCGCGCGATGAGGGTGCGCTGATACTCGGCCAGGTCGATCCCGGGCACCGGGTGCAGCGTCGGCGCCGCCTCGGAAACAAAGTAGCCGCGCAGCAACTCGGCCAGCAGCGGGTCGTTTGCCGCGTCGGCGACCCACCGGTAGCCGCACAGGTAGCCGAAATAGGCCAGGCACTGGTGGCCGGCGTTGAGCAGCCGCAGCTTCATCAACTCGTACGGACTCACATCGTCGACCAGCAGCACCCCGGCCCGCTCCCACGGCGGTCGGCCGGCGGCGAAGTCGTCCTCGAGCACCCAGGCGCTGAACGGCTCGGTGACAACCGGCCAGCCGTCGGCGACGCCGCAGTCACGGTCCAGCGCGGCCGCGACATCGGGGGTGGTGAGCGGGGTGATCCGGTCCACCATTGAGTTCGGGAACCGGGCGTGCTCGGTGATCCAGTCGGCCAACCCCGGATCCCGGCGCTCGGCGTGCATCGTCACCGCCCGGCGCGCCACCTCGCCGTTGTGTTCGATGTTGTCGCACGACATGATCGTCGGCGCGGTCAGGCCACGGTCGCGCCGGCGCGCCAGGGCCGCGGTGATCAGGGCGAACGCGGGCCCGTCGGGGTCCTGGTAGCCGCCCTCGGTGATGGTCAGCGAGACGATCCGGGTGCCGGGCGCGGCGAGCAGCTCGATCACCTTCTGCGGGTCGTCGGGCGCGTAGCGGTAGTCCACGATCGAGCCGATCACCCGCGGATCGCGCCGGCCATCGGGATGCTGCACCACCAGCGTGTACAGCCCGTCCTGGGCGCGCAGCACGTCACGCATCCGGCGGTCGGCGGGCAGCACCCCGACCCCGCAGATTCCCCAGTCCCGGGCCAGCCCCTGGTCCAGCAACCGGTCCAGGTAGGCGGCCTGGTGCGCGCGATGAAACCCGCCGACACCGAAATGCGCGATGCCGATCCCGATTTCGCTGCGGTCATAGCCCGGTGCGGGGATCGGCAGCCGGCCCAGTGCCGCGTTGGTCAGCTTCATGACGGGTCCACAGCGCTCATCATGCCGCCACGGTCGGCGGGCTCGCCGGCGTTCACCGTGAACCCACATTCACTCTGCGTGCACCAGGCGAAAGTGCGAGTGACCCGCGTGGTAGGCGCAGACTCAACGCGAATCCGGCACCCGGTGCGGGAACATGGAGCGGTGACGTCGACGCAGGTGTGGCCACCGGGTGCGACATCGGGTCCGCGGGTCAAGCTGACCAACGCCGACAAGGTGCTGTACCCGGCCAGCGGAACCACCAAGGCCGACGTCTTCGACTACTACACGCGCATCGCCGAGGTGATGTTGCCGCATATCGCCGGGCGCCCGGCGACCCGCAAGCGCTGGCCCAACGGCGTCGAGCAGCCGTCGTTCTTCGAGAAGAACCTGGCCGACTCCGCACCGGACTGGCTGCGCCGCGGCACCGTCGCGCACCGCTCCGGCACCACCAGCTACCCGATCCTCGACGACACCACGGCGCTGGCCTGGATCGCGCAGCAGGCGGCCCTGGAAGTGCATGTGCCGCAGTGGCGGTTCGTCGGCGGAAAGCCCGGCCCGGCAACACGGTTGGTCTTCGACCTGGATCCCGGCGAGGACGTGACCATGGCCCAGCTGGCCGACCTGGCGCGCACCATCCGGGAGCTGATCGGCGACATCGGGTTGAGCACCTTCCCGCTCACCAGCGGCAGCAAGGGGCTGCACCTGTATGTCCCGCTGGACAAACCGGTGAGCAGCCGGGGCGCCGTGGTGCTGGCCAAACGCATTGCGCAGCAACTCGAGCAGGAGGCACCGACGCTGGTCACCTCGACCATGACCAAGAGTGTGCGGGCCGGCAAGGTGTTCGTGGACTGGAGCCAGAACAACGGGTCGAAGACCACCATCGCCCCGTATTCGCTGCGCGGCCGCGAGCAGCCCACCGTGGCCGCGCCCCGCAGCTGGGCCGAACTCGACGACCCCAAGCTGCGGCAGCTGCGCTACGACGAAATGCTGGACCGGATCGGCGCGCACGGTGACCTGTTGGCGGCGCTGGACGCCGATCTGGGCACCGCCGACCGGCTCGACATCTACCGCGGCATGCGCAATGCCGGCAAGACCCCCGAACCATTGCCGAAGTCCGTCACCCCCGCCGGCAACAACGACCGGTTCGTCATCCAAGAGCACCACGCCCGCCGGCTGCACTACGACTTTCGGCTAGAGCGCGACGGGGTGCTGGTGAGCTGGGCGGTGCCCAAGAACCTGCCCGACACCCCGGCGGTCAACCATCTGGCCGTGCACACCGAGGACCACCCGCTGGAATACGCGACGTTCGAGGGCACCATTCCCAAGGGGGAGTACGGCGCCGGCCGGGTGCTCATCTGGGACGCCGGCACCTACGACACCGAGAAGTTCCGCGACACCGGCGAAAACGGGGAGGTGATCGTCACCCTGCACGGTGACCGGATCTCCGGGCGGTACGCGCTGATTCAGACCAACGGCGACCAGTGGCTGGCGCACCGGATGAAGGATCAGAAGGTGTTCGGCTTCCAGGAGCTGTCCCCGATGCTGGCCAGCGAAGGCTCGGTGGCGGAGCTGACCGCCCAGCAGTGGGCGTTCGAGGGCAAGTGGGATGGCTACCGGTTGTTGGTGGAGGCCGACCACGCGAACCTGCGGCTGCGGTCGCGTAGCGGGCGCGACGTCACCGCCGAATACTCCCAGCTGCAGTCGGTGGCCGACGCCGTGGCCGACCATCGGGTGGTGTTTGACGGCGAGGTCGTGGTGCTCGACGACGCCGGCGTGCCCAGCTTCACCGCGATGCAGAACCGCGGGCGCAGCGCCCGAACCGAGTTCTGGGCATTCGATCTGCTGTATCTGGACGGCCGGTCGCTGCTGCGGGCCAGCTACCGGGATCGGCGGCGTCTGCTGGAAACGCTGGCCGCCGGAACCGATTTGATCGTTCCGCCGCTGCTGCCCGGCGACGGCGCCGCGGCGCTGGACTACTCCCGCGACCGGGGCTGGGAGGGGGTGGTCGCCAAGAAGTGGGAGTCCCCCTACCAGCCGGGTCGCCGGGCCACGTCGTGGGTCAAGGACAAACACTGGAACACCCAGGAGGTCGTCATCGGCGGCTGGCGCGCCGGCGAGGGTGGCCGCAGCGGAGGTATCGGGTCGCTGCTGATGGGCATTCCCGGCCGCGGCGGGCTGCGGTTCGTCGGGCGGGTCGGCACCGGCTTCACCCAACGCGACCTGGCCCGGCTGAAGAAGACCCTGGCGCCGTTGCACACCGACGACTCACCGTTCAACGCCCCGCTGGGCACCCAGGACGCCAAGGGCGTCACGTTTGTCCGGCCGACCCTGGTCGGTGAGGTGCGCTACAGCGAATGGACGTCGGACGGTCGGCTGCGCCAACCCAGTTGGCGGGGCCTGCGGCCGGACAAGACACCGGACCAGGTGGTCCGGGAAGACAGGAGGTAGTGATGCGCTGGGTGACCTATCGGGACGGTGTGGGTGAACGCACCGGGGTGTTGTCCGGGGAGGCGATCCACCCGCTGCCCGCCGGTGTCACGCTGCTGGAGCTGATTCGGGGCGGCCCCGCCGGGCTGCGCCGCGCCGGGCAGGACGCGCTGCGGGCCCCGGCCACGGCGCGGCTGGCCGAGGTGACGCTGATGGCGCCGATCCCGCGGCCGCCGTCGATTAGGGACTCGCTGTGCTTTTTGGAGCACATGCGCAACTGTCAGGCCGCGATGGGCGGGGGCCGGGTGCTCAAGGACACCTGGTACCGGGTGCCGGCGTTCTACTTCGCCTGCCCGGCCACCGTGCTGGGCCCCTACGACGACGCGCCGATGGCGCCCGGAAGCGCTTGGCAGGACTTCGAATTGGAGATCGCGGCGGTGATCGGGGTGGCCGGCAAGGATCTGTCGGTCGCTGAAGCCGAAGCCGCGATCATCGGCTACACCATCTTCAACGACTGGTCGGCGCGCGACCTGCAGCAACTGGACAGCCAATTGGGCATCGGGCAGGCCAAGGGCAAGGACAGCGGCGTCACCTTGGGCCCCTACCTGGTCACCCCCGATGAGCTGGAACCCTACCGCCACGGCGACAAGCTCAGCCTCGGCGTCACCGCGCTGGTCAACGACACCGTGATCGGCTCCGGGTCGACCGCGACGATGGACTGGAGCTTCGGCGAAGTCATCTCCTACGCGTCGCGCGGGGTGACCCTGGCCCCCGGCGACGTCGTCGGCTCCGGCACCGTGCCGACCTGCACCCTGGTCGAACACCTGAACCTGACCGCGCCGGAAGCCTTCCCGGGCTGGCTGCACGACGGCGACGTGGTCACCCTGCGGGTGCAAGGGCTCGGCGAAACCCGGCAAACCGTGCGCGCCACACCCGTCCCGCACCCGCTGCCGCCGCGACCCAACCCGGACGCCGGCCCGCCCGCCGCCCGGGTGAACCCGGCGCCGGCGAAGATTCCGTATGCCCGCGGGCTGCACCAGGTCGGCGACCGGGTGTGGGCCTGGACGCTGCCCGACGGCGGCTACGGCTGGAGCAACGCCGGGCTAGTGGTCGGTGACGGCGCGTCGCTGCTGGTCGACACGCTGTTCGACCTGCCGTTGACCCGGGAGATGCTGGCCGCGATGCGGCCGTTGACCTCGTCGGCGCCGCTGACCGACGCGGTGATCACCCACTCCAACGGCGACCACACCCACGGCAATCAACTGCTGGACCGCTCGGTGCGCATCATCGCCGCCGCCGGCACCGCCGCGGAGATCGCGCATGGCATGGCCCCGGAGATGCTGACCTTGACCCAGACCGCCGACCTCGGCCCGGTCGCCACCCGCTACGCCCGGGATCGCTTCGGCCCCTTCGATTTCAGTGGGATCCGGCTGCGCAACGCCGACCAGACGTTCGAGGACCAGCTGAGCATCGAGGTTGGCGGCCGGCCGATCCGGGTGCTGAACCTGGGGCCGGCGCACACCGCCGCCGACTCGGTCGTGCACGTCCCCGACGCCGGGGTGCTGTTCGCCGGGGATCTGTTGTTCATCGGCTGCACCCCGATCGTGTGGGCCGGCCCGATCGCCAACTGGGTGGCGGCCTGCGACGCGATGATCGCGCTGGACGCGCCCACCGTGGTGCCCGGCCATGGCCCGATCACCGACCCGGACGGCATCCGCGCGGTCCGCGGCTACCTGCTGCACGTCGCCGAGCAGGCCGAGGCAGCCCACCGGAAGGGCCTGTCGTTCGCCGAGGCCGCCGACGCCATCGACCTCGGTGAGTATGCGGCCTGGCTGGACGCCGAACGCGTCGTCGTCAACGTGTATCAGCGCTACCGCGAACTCGACGCCGACACACCGCGATTGGAGCTGATGGCGCTGCTGGGCCTGCAGGCCGAGTGGCTAGCCAAACGCAGCAGGTGAAATTGCGCCGACTGTGCCGTTTCATACGCTTTTCGCCGCGTGGGCGTATGGCGCCGCACAGTCACGAACGGCCTGATTCGCGGACGCGCTGACGAGGGCGTTGTACCGATTGCCGACAGGTCTGCGCGCCCACATTACTGACTCAAGTCATTGACTCCAGTCAGCCAATCGGCTACAAAGAGCGGACCATGCCGCGAGTGACCGAGAAGCCATCCGCACGGGAGGCGCAGCGTCTGCAGACGCGTCAGCGCCTGTTGCGGGCGGCGCTGACCGAGTTCAAACGCGCCGGGATGGCCGAGGCGGACGTCGGCGCCATCGTCGCCGCCGCCGGCGTCGCGCACGGCACCTTCTACTTCCATTTCCCGACCAAGGAACACGTGCTGTTCGAGCTGGAACGGCGCGAGGAACAACGGCTGGCCGACGAGTTCGCGCGTTTCCTGGAATCACCGCACGACCTGGCGGCGGCCTTGACCGAGGTGGTGCGGGTGGTGGCCGCGCTCGAACAACGGCTGGGCAGCCTGTTGTTCAAAGACTTTTTGGCCCTGCACTTCTCGTCGAACCGGCCACCGGACGACGACTGGACCGACCACCCGCTGATCGTGCTGGTCGTTCGGGAGCTCGAGCGCGCCCGCGACGCCGGCGAGGCCGGCGCGGAGGTGGACCCCTTCCACAGCGCGGTGTTCTTCCTGCTGGGGCTGTATTCGCTGCTGACCACGACGCGGACGTCCGAAGCGCTCCGCGCCGACATGTTGGACACGTTCGTCGCCACCGCGCTGCGGGGCATGGAAGCTCGATGAGAGGGAGACCTGACCTATGTGGCAAGAAATCCTGCGCCTGCTGCTGGCCTGGGGCGCCATCTGCGGCATGGTCGCGTTCTGGTACTGGATGATGAGCAACATCGGCACGTTCTGACCATGTCCACCGCGTTAGCCGTTGAGCGCAGCTGTGCGCTGACCGCGGTCGCCCTGTCGGACCGCCGCCGGGTGGGGGTGCGGCTGATCTCCGGGGACCGGCGCAGCTTCGGGCTGAACCCCGCCCGAAACCTCGTGCAGGTCCCGTACCCGGCGCCGGTGCCCGACTGGACCCGGCGCACCGTGACCTGCGGTGTGGCGCTGCAGTGTTCGCCGTCGAAGGACCGCATCGCTCGGTATCCGCTGCATGAGTATTCGCCGCGGCGCCGCGCGGCGCTAACGCTGGTGGAAGGCGGTGTCGCGCTGGGGTGGGTCGCCGCGCGGTGGCCGGGGCTGCTGGCCGAAACCCGGCGGGTGCTGCCCGGCGTCGAGCCCCTCGACCCCGACCTGGGCGGCGACGAAATGCTGCACCGCGCTGCGGAATTGGCGCGGTCCCGGCAGCCACTGCCCGGCTACCCGCTGCTCGGGCAGTTGCCGCTGGCCGCCGCGGCGCACGGCGCGCTGGGCACCGCCATCCGGCGTGCCTACGGCCGGATGCCGTGGACCACGCCGCGCAAGGACGCCAAGCGGCTGATGTCGGTGCCGGTGGGCGGCGAAGGGGGCGTGCGCAATCCGAACCTGCCGCCGCCGAGCCGCCCGGAGAACGACGACATCGAAATCCGCCCCGATCAGCGCGCCGGCATCCCGTACCCGGAGTGGAACGCCTGGACGCAGCGGTTTCTCACCGATCATGTCGCGGTCCTGGAGCGCAGGCACGCGGCGCGGGGCCGGCGCTCGGTGGCGGTCCCCCCGGAGCTGCGTCGCTGGTTCGAAGAGCACACCCACCGCGCGATGCGCACCGGCCTGGAGGACGGATCCGATTTGGACATCGACCGCTACGTGAGCCACTACGTCGACGCCCGCACCGGCACCGCCGCCCAGCCGCGGGTGTTCCGCGACCTGCTGCCCAGCTGCCGCGACGTCACCACCGCGCTGCTGCTGGACGGCAGTTCGTCGCTGGGCATACACGGCGGCCGGGTCTTCCGGCTGGAGCTGGCCTGCGCCGACGCGTTATCCCGCGCCATGACGCTGACCCGGGAACGCCACGGCATCTTCGTGTTCAGCGGCAACACCCGGCACCGCGTCGAGGTGCGGTGCCTGAAGGACTTCGACGACACCCATGCCGTCGACCCCAGCGGGTCCGGGTTGGCCACCGGCGGCTACACCAGGCTCGGTGCCCCGCTGCGGCATTTGACCAGCCGACTGCTGGCCCAGCCGTCGGAGCGGCGGCTGCTGATCGTGATCGGCGACGGCCTGATGTCCGATGAGGGCTACGAGGGCCGCTACGCCTGGGCCGACGTCGCGCACGCCGTGCAGGAAGCGGGCGAGGCCGGCGTCACCGTGTACTACCTCGGCGTCGGGCCCACCCGGGTCGACCCGCTGCCGGAGGTGTTCGGGCCGCGGCGGTCCCAGCGCATCCGGCGGGTCGAGCAGCTGCCGCGGGTGCTGGCCCACGTGCATCGCGAGTTGGTGGCCGCGTGACCGGCCTCTACTACGCCACCGGCAACGAGATCGCGTTATTCGAGCGGGCCTTTCAGCAGCGGCTGCCGGTCATGCTCACCGGCCCCACCGGCTGCGGCAAGACCCGATTGGTCGAGCACATGGGCGGCCTGCTGGGTCGGCCGGTGGTCACCATCAGCTGCCACGACGACCTGACCAGCTCCGATCTGGTGGGCCGGTTCCTGGTGACCGGCGGTGACGTGGTGTGGACCGACGGCCCGCTGACCCGGGCGGTCAAAGACGGCGCAATCTGCTACCTCGACGAGGTGGTCGAAGCCCGGCACGATTCGCTGGCCATCCTGCATTCGCTGACCGACCACCGGCGCGCGCTGTATCTGGATCGGGCCGGGGAAGTGGTGCACGCGCCGGAGTCGTTCATGCTCGTCTGCTCCTACAACCCGGCGTATCGGAGCTCGCTCAAGGAGCTGAAACCGTCGTTCCGGCAACGCTTCGTGACCTTGGCCATGGACTACCTGGCGCCCGATCGAGAGGCCGAAGTGCTGGTCAAGGAGGCCGGCATCGACCTACCGACCGCGCAGCGGCTGGTGGCCTGCGCCACCAGCATCCGCCGCGCCGACGACGCGTTTCATTTCGAACCGCCGTCCACCCGGGTGCTGGTCACCGCGGCCCAGCTGATCGCTGCCGGCGCAGCAGAACTCGAGGCCGCCGACGCCTGCATCCTGGCGCCGCTCAGCAGCGACGGCGCCGTGTCCGACGGGTTGCGCGAGATTGCCGCAGCGACCCTGTCGGCCCCCGACGGATCACCGACGCAACGGTGAGGAAAGGACCCCGCCCGTGAATGACCAAGACCACAAACGCAAACGCGCGATGATCGCGTTCCAGCTCTTCGCCTATGGCTGGCTGCTGACGATGTTCTTGATCCAGCTGCACATGTACATGGTTCGGGATTGGTAGAGGATAGCGTGAACGTGCCTACGGTTTCCGCGGATTCGCTGACCTACGACGAACACCTGGAGCAATCGCGCCAGGCGCAACGCCAAGCCGACCGTTGGCTCATCGGCGGCTCGCTGCTGATCGGCACCATGTTCATCGGCTTCGCCGGCCTGCCGTTCTTCCTGCGGGGGGTGTGGCTGCAACGCAAGGCGCAGCAGTCCGGGCTGTCGGTGCGGCCCGTGATCGTCACGTTGATCGGCTACCTGGTGATCGTCGACGCCGCCCTCAACAGTCTGGGGTGGTCCCTGGATCTGCTGGCCAATCACACCCTGTTGAACCGCACCATCATCACCGCCTGGGGCAACTTCTTCGACGCCGGATACTTCTGGCATTACAACGAGCTGTGGATCGGCGGGGCGGGCGCGCCGGGGGAGAAGGCCTGGGAGGTCGCGCTCATCCTCACCGTGTTCACCATGCGCATCGCCGCGGCGATCGCGTTCTTGCAGATGAAGCGGTGGGGCCATCAGTGGCTGATCGTCACCTGCTGGTTCGGCATCGTCATCTGGATCGGCTACACGTTCAACATGACCATGTACGCCGACATCCGCTACGCGGGTGTGGTGTTGCCGGTGATCGGCTGGTGGATCTACGACATCTTCTACATCACACCGTTTTTGGCGATCCCCTACCTGCACACCGTCAACCGGGAAATCTTCTCCGACTGAGAAAGGACACTGCTCATGAGCATATCGACGTCGGATGAGCTTCCGCTGGGCACCACACCGGTGTTTGCGCGGATGCACAAGTGGCTCAAACGCGGGCTGTTCGTGTGTTTGTTCGGGCTGGTGATCGAGGGCTCGTTCACCATGCCGGCGCTGGCGGTCTGGTACGGCTGGCCGACGCTGTCGTTTCGCGAGATCTGCAGCGAGCTGATGAAGGTCCGCTACTCCGACGACACCGCGGAATGCGCGTTCCCGTACCCGATGGGCGGCGCGCCGTTCGGCGGGGCACCCGAAGCCGCCGGGCAGCACACCGCGCAGGACAAGTGGGGGGTGCAACCGGTGCCGCAGTATCACCGGATCGGATTCCGGGAGCTGGTCAAAATCCACGACGAGCGGCTGGCCCGCCAAGCCGCGACGGGTGCCGGACGTTGAGATTGCGTCGAGGGTCGTGCTTTTCGGAAAATCGCGACCCTACACGCAATTTCAACACGCTCGCGGGAAGGTCAGGGCAGCAACGGCAGCCGCCACCACGGGGTGTCGGCGTCGATCAGCCACAACTGGGTGGCGGTCA
This sequence comes from Mycobacterium sp. pUA109, assembly GCF_041287095.1. Lineage (NCBI taxonomy): Bacteria > Bacillati > Actinomycetota > Actinomycetes > Mycobacteriales > Mycobacteriaceae > Mycobacterium > Mycobacterium sp. pUA109. Next base: position 122,866 of record NZ_JBGGKS010000006.1, read on the forward strand.
GCCGCAGGATACGCAGCGCCCCGATGATCAGGATCACCGCCAGCGGCAGCGACACCCCGGCGGTCAGCAACGACACCCACAAGTCGCGCGGGCCGGCGGTCATCACGTCGAACCACACGTCGCAGACCAGCAGCACCCCGGTGGTGAACGCGGACAGGATCAGCACCTGACGGCGTAGAAAACCCAGGATCGCGGTGCCGGCCATGAACAGCACCAGCAGCGTGTCGAAGCCCACCCAGGTCGCCGGCCAGTTATGCGCGAGATAGGTGTCCGGCAGCGTCAATGCCAAATAGACGATCCACGGGATCAACCCCACCGCACCGCTGATCATCAGCCCTAGACGGATCCGGCGCTCCCGCTCGTAGGTCATCGCCGGCACCAGATCGGCCAACGGCCGGCGTAGCCGACGAATCAGGTCGCGACGCTGGGCGGCGGACATGGCGGCGATCGTCGCGTCGGAGATGAGGTCTTCGGTCATGATGGCCCTTCCCAGGTGGCGAGCAGACACAGAATCGCACGGAGGCCGCACCATCGGCGGGATTCTGCGAGTCCTCGACGGTTACGGTGAACCCATGGCTGCGGTGGACGTGAAGACCCTGGACAACCAAATCGCCTGCGTGACGTTGAACCGGCCGGCCCGGCTGAACGCCATCGACGGCGCCCTGCTCGACGGTATGGACGCCGCCCTGGACCGGCTCAGCACCGGCGAATTCCGGGTCGCCGTCCTCACCGGCGCCGGGCGGGGCTTTTGCGCCGGCGCCGACCTGAGTGGCACCGGCGAGCCGTGGACCAAGCCCGGCCCCAGCCCGGCGTTCAAGACCAGCTACGACGCCCAGGTGCGGCTGGCCGACCAGCCACCCGGCTCTACGAGCTGCCGATCCCGGTGATCGCCGCCGTCAACGGGGTCGCCGTCGGCGGCGGGTTGGCGTTCGCGCTGCACTGCGACATCCGCATCGCCGCCGAGGCGGCCCGGTTCGGGTCGGTGTTCATCAAGGCCGGCTTCTCCTCGATGGACATGGGCACCAGCTACCTGCTGCCCAAAATCGTCGGCGCCGGGGTGGCCCGCGAACTCATGCTGACCGGCCGCATCATCGACGCCGACGAGGCCTACCGGATCAGGCTGGTGCATGAGGTGGTGGCCGCCGACGCGCTGATGACCGCCGCGGCGACGATGGCCCGCTCGATCGTCGACAACAACGCCTACGGCGTGTGGCAGACCAAGATCGGCCTCAACGCCGCCCTGGACTCGCCCAGCCTGCGGCACGCCAAGGAGATCGAGAACCGCACCCAGATCCTCAGCGGATTCACCAACAACCCGGCCGAAGCCGCCAAGGCCCACCAGGAGAAGCGCTCACCGATCTGGGATCCGCTGTAGCGGTTACACTTTCGCGATCACCCGCTCGGCGAACCGTTCCAGGTTGGCGATCTTGGTGTCCAGCGGCTCGGTGTCGGGGCCCACGATGTAGGGGACACGGAATCCCACGATGACGTCGGTGACGCCCTTGTCCTCCAGCCGCTTCACGCCGTCGACGGTGAACCCGTCCAGCGAGATCACGTGAATCTCAAACGGGCCGCTGCGCCCCTCTTCCCGCCGGAGCTGGCCCAGCCGGGCGATCAGCCGGTCGAGCTCGTCGGCGTCGCCGCCGCCGTGCATCCAGCCGTCGGCGCGCGCCGCGCGCCGCAACGCGGCGTCGGCGTGCCCGCCGACCAGAATCGGGATCGGCGCGGTGGGCGCCGGCGTCATCTTCGTCTTCGGGATGTCATAGAACTCGCCATGGAATTCGAAGTAGTCCCCGCTGGTCAAGCCCTGGATGATCGCGATGCACTCGTCCATCCGCTTGCCGCGCCGGGCGAACGGGACCCCCAGCAACTCGTAGTCCTCCGGCCACGGGCTGGTGCCCACCCCGAGCGCGAGCCGGTTGCCGATCAGCGCCGCCAACGATCCGGCCTGTTTGGCCACCAGCGCCGGCGGGCGGATCGGCAGCTTGAGCACGAACGGGGTGAACCGCAGCGTGCTGGTCACCGCACCCAGCGCGGCGGTCAACACGAACGTCTCGATGAACGCCTTGCCGTCCAGAAACTCCCGGTTGCCGTCGGGGGTGTAGGGGTACGTCGAGTCCGACTCGAAGGGATAGGCGAGGCTGTCCGGGATGGTCATGCTGGTGTACCCGGCCGCCTCGGCCGCCTGTGCCAGCGGCACATAAAACGAGGGGTCGGTCATGGCCTCGGCGTAGCTGAACCGCACGTCATCTCCTTGGCAGTCTGAGGGACCACCAAATACTAGAACGTGTTCTATTTCCGCGGGCGGGTTTGGCCGCGCCGGCGGATCAGACCGCGGCGCGCGGCGGCAGCGCGACTTCGACGTCGGGCAGCGGGAACGGCGGGTATCCGGCGACCCCGACCACCGCCAGCGTGCCCCACGGGGTGCGTTCGGCGACGCGGGCCGCGCCGCTGTGCTCGCCGATGCGGATGCTGACCCGCGAACCGGTCACCCGATCACCCGGCAGTTCGGCGAAAAGGGTTCCCTGCCAATGGTATTGACCGTCGATCGGGTCGACATGCCCGGCCAGTCGCACCCGGGCGGGGTGCTCCTGGCCGTCGTGGATCAACGTGGCCGGGCCGTCGTAGACCTCGTCGTCGGCGCCCACCGATCCGGTGAGGTAGAACCGGGACGGGCCGCGGGTCGGCAGCCGGCGATGCACCCGGATCCGCGACCGGGCCTCGATGCGGGTGGCCCCGCCGCGCCGCACCGCGTCCAGGCAGCCGGCCACGTAGCGGGCCTGCCGGTCGGTGTGCGGACCGGGGATCCGGAAGTGATTGGGGACGCCGTGCACGGCGACGACCTCGTCGTTGCTTTCGGTGGTGTCGACCAGTATCCGTGCGGTCCGGGTTTGGCCGTCGGCGGTGGTCACCGTCCAGGTGTCGGTGCGGTTGTCGAACCGCGTCGTCGCGGCGGACGGGACCGCGGTGTCGTAGCCGAGGAGCCCGCGCAGGCGGCCGGGGTCGCCGATGACCAGGACGCCGGTGCTCACAGGAACCCGGCCCGCCGCCACATCCGTCGGCCCAGCCGGCCCATCAGGCCGACCTCCTCGAAGAACGCGGCCAGTGGCGCGAACGCCGAACGGCAGTTGGCGTGGAAGTTGGGATTCGCGCGGGCGATGCGGCGGGTTTCCTTACCGTCGAGCCCGACCCGTTGGTACACCAGCGGGACGGTGAACAGGTAGCGGTAGAACGGGCCCCCGACGCCCTGGAGATTGGCCATATACATCCGGCGATACCACGGCATCGCCGGAACCCGCTGGCGCAGCCCGTCGCGGGCGAACTGGATGTGGCGGGCTTCCTCGGTGACGTGGATCCGCATCAGCCGTTTGACGATCGGCTGCAGGTCGGGGTCGTCGAGGATCTGGCGCTGCAGCGCGTCGAAGATCTCCTCACCGACCAGCGCCGCGCCCCACAACACGCTGCCGCGGAACAGCTTCGGCAACATGTTGATCACGACGCGTTGATAGAACTTGGGCCGCACCGGGACCCCGCCGACCCGGTCGATGGCCTTCCCGAACATCACCATGTGCCGGGTTTCGTCGCCGAGCTCGGTCAGCTCGTAGTGCGTCGAGGCGGCGGTGGGGTTTTTGTGCATCATGTTGCGCAGCAGCGCCTGGTTGAGAATGTTCTCGAACCAGATGCCGGCCGAGAGGATGTTGACCAATTCCTGCCGGGACAGCTCGATCTGCTGCTCCCGGGTCATCGACTCCCACAGCGCGGTGCCATACAGGGTGCACATCCGCGGCGGCAGGAAGAACTTGTCGTCGTCGAGCGGGGCGTCCCAATCGATGTCGACGATCGGGGCGTAGGACTTTTTGACCGAACCCTTGAGCAGCCGCTCGGCGAACTCGTCCCGAGTCGGGCCGTCTGTCTTCACTGCACTGCTCGTCATGGGCCGTCCCTTCGCTGCCGTTGTGCTTCACGAAGTTACGAAGGACACCGGCAAGATGTCAATACCCACGGTACCGGATACTTTGCGGGTCCGTCGGCTGGTTAGCCTGCCGACATGCGTTGGGTCCACGTCATCGGCATCGGCGCGGGCCATCCCGACTACCTGACCGTGCAGGCCATCGAGGCGCTCAACGACACCCAGGTGTTTTTCGCCATGGACAAGGGCGAGGCCAAAAGCGAGCTGGTGGAGCTGCGGCGGCACATCTGCCAGCGGTTTATCCGCCACCGCGACTACCGCTTCGTCGAACTGCCCGATCCGCCGCGGGCCACAGACGGCGACTACCGGCAGGCGGTGGCGGACTGGCACCTCGCCCGGGCGCGGATCTGGGCCGACGCCATCGCCGCCGAACTCGGCCCCGACGGCGTCGGGGCCTTTCTGGCCTGGGGCGATCCGTCGCTGTACGACAGCACGCTGCGCATCCTGGACACCGTCGCCGAGCAGATCGAGCTGCGCTACGACGTCGTCCCCGGGATCACCGCGGTGCAGGCGCTGACCGCGCGGCACCGGATCCCGCTCAACGACGTCGGCGAACCCGTCCTGATCACCACCGGACGTCGGCTCCGCGAGCGGGGCCTGACCGGCTCGGCGGTGGTCATGCTCGACGCCGACTGCGCGTTTCGCGGCTGCCCGCCGCAGACCCGGATCTGGTGGGGCGCCTACCTGGGCACCGAGCATGAGCTGCTGGTGGCGGGCACGGTGGGGGAGGTGGGCGCACGGATCGTCGGGCTGCGCGCCGAGGCCCGGGCACGACACGGCTGGATCATGGACACCTATCTGCTGCGGGCCGCGGAGTAGGTTCGGCGCATGGGCCCCTTCCTGCTTCGTGCCGCGCTCACCGGATTCGCGTTGTGGGTGGTCACCCTGGTCGTCGACGGGATCCGCTTCGTCGGCGGCGCGGAGACCTGGCAGAAGATCGGCATCATCTTCGTCGTCGCGGTGATCTTCGGTCTGGTCAACGCGTTCATCAAACCGGTGGTGCAGATCCTGTCGATCCCGCTGTACATCCTCACCCTGGGCCTGATCCACATCGTGATCAACGCGTTCATGCTCTGGCTCACCGCGTGGATCACCGAGAACACCACCCACTGGGGCCTGCAGATCGACCACTTCTGGTGGACGGCGATCTGGGCCGCGATCGTGTTGTCGGTGGTGAGCTGGCTGCTGTCACTGGTGGTGCGGGATGCCCGCCGCATCACCCGCTGACCGGGCAGACTGGAGGCCGTGCCTGAACTCCCCGAAGTCGAAGCGCTCGCCGACCACCTGCGTCGGCACGCCGTCGGGTTAACCATCGGCCGCGTCGACGTGGTCGCCCTCTCGGTACTCAAGACCTTCGACCCGCCGATCACCACGCTGCACGGGCAGACCGTGACCGCCGCGCACCGGTGGGGCAAATACCTGGGCTTGCAGGCCGACCAGCGGTACCTGATCGCGCACCTGTCCCGGGCGGGCTGGCTGCGCTGGTCGGATGCGTTGCCGGCCGCGCCGCCGCGGCCGGGTAAGGGACCGATCGCGCTGCGGGTGCACCTGGGTGCGCCCGGTGCGGCACCCGGGTTCGACTTCACCGAGGCGGGCACCCAGAAGCGGTTGGCGGTGTGGCTGGTCGACGACCCCAGCCAGGTACCGGGCATCGCCGCGCTGGGTCCCGACGCGCTGAAAGTGTCCGCTGATCAGCTGGCGGAATTGTTGGCCGGCAACACCGGGCGGATCAAGACCGTCATCACCGACCAGCACGTGATCGCCGGGATCGGCAACGCCTACAGCGACGAGATCCTGCACACCGCGCGGATTTCCCCGTTCGCCACCGCCGGGAAACTGACCGAGTCCCAGCTGGCGGCACTGCACGAGGCGATGACCTCGGTGCTGAGCGACGCGGTGACCCGCTCGGTCGGCCAGCAGGCCGCCACCCTCAAAGGCGAAAAGCGGTCCGGGCTGCGCGTGCACGCCCGCACCGGCCTGCCGTGCCCGGTGTGCGGCGACACGGTGCGTGAGGTGTCGTTCGCCGATAAGTCGTTCCAGTACTGCCCGACCTGCCAGACCGGCGGCAAGGTGCTGGCCGACCGGCGCATGTCGCGGCTGCTCAAGTAGCGGGCCCGCGATTTTTGACAGCTGTCGAGCCCGGCTAAGCTGCCCTGATGACCCGCCAGAAGATCCTCATCACCGGGGCCAGCTCCGGCCTGGGCGCCGGGATGGCGCGCGCGTTCGCGGCCAAGGGCCGCGACCTGGCGCTGTGCGCCCGTCGCATCGACCGGCTCGATGAACTCAAAGACGAACTGACGCAAAAGCACCCGAACATCACGGTGGCCGTCGCCGCGCTGGATGTCGACGACCACGACCAGGTGCCCAAGGTGTTCGCCGAGCTCGCCGACACGCTGGGCGGGATCGACCGGGTCATCGTCAACGCCGGCATCGGCAAGGGCGCGCGGCTGGGCTCGGGCAAGCTGTGGGCCAACAAGGCCACCATCGGAACCAACCTGGTGTCGGCGCTGGTGCAGATCGAGACCGCGTTGGAGATGTTCACCAAGGCCGGCGGCGGGCACCTGGTGCTGATCTCCTCGGTGCTGGGCAACAAGGGGGTGCCGGGCGTCAAGGCCGCCTACGCCGCCAGCAAGGCCGGGGTGTCGTCGCTGGGGGAATCGCTGCGCGCCGAGTACCCGAGCGGCCCGATCAGGGTCACCGTGCTGGAGCCCGGCTACATCGAGTCGGAGATGACCGCGAAGTCGGCGTCGACGCTGCTGATGGTGGACAACGACACCGGGGTCAAGGCCATGGTGGGTGCCATCGAACGGGAAACCGGGCGCGCGGTGGTGCCGGGCTGGCCGTGGGCGCCGCTGGTGCAGCTGCTGCGGGTGCTGCCGCCGCGGTTCACCAAACCCTTCGCCTGAGTTCTGCGCTCGCACTGTTGCCGCGAGCGGGAACGCCGCGACGCCATCTCGGCGTGTCGCGTCGTGAGATTCCCACTCGCGGGTGTGAGCTGCGGGTGTGAGCCCAACTAGCTAGCCCGCGCGGCCGCGCTCGACGCGGTAGCGGCGCACCAGCGCGTCGGTGGAGCTGTCCGACTGCTGACCCGGCGAGGCGTCGGCGGTGATCACCGGCAGCAGCGCCTTGGCCTGCGTCTTGCCCAGCTCGACCCCCCATTGGTCGAACGAGTCGATGCCCCACACCACGCCCTCGGTGAACACCTGATGCTCATACAGCGCGATCAGCTGGCCCAGCACCGACGGGGTCAGCTTGCTGGCCAGGATCGAGGTGGTCGGCCGGTTGCCGGGCATCACCTTGTGCGGCACCACCTCGGCCGGGGTGCCCTCGGCGGCGATCTCCTCGGCGGTCTTCCCGAACGCCAGCACCTGGGTTTGCGCGAAGAAGTTGCTCATCAGCAGGTCGTGCATGCTGCCGGTGCCGTCGGCGGTGGCCAGGTCGTCCAGCGGCTCCGAGAAGCCGATGAAATCCGCCGGCACCAGCCGGGTGCCCTGATGCAGCAACTGGTAGAAGGCGTGTTGGCCGTTGGTTCCCGGTTCGCCCCAATAGATTTCACCGGTGTCGGTGGTGACCGGGGTGCCGTCGGCGCGCACCGACTTGCCGTTGGATTCCATCGTCAGCTGCTGCAGGTACGCCGCGAACCGGGCCAGGTCGTTGGAATACGGCAGCACCGCCCGCGATTGCGCGTCGAAGAAGTTGGAGTACCACAACTCGATCAGGCCGAGCAGCGCCGGCGCGTTGGATTCCAGCGGGGCGGTGCGGAAGTGCTCGTCGACCAGATGGAACCCGGACAGGAAGTCGGCGAAGCGTTCCCGGCCAATCGCGGCCATCACCGACAGCCCGATTGCCGAGTCGACCGAGTACCGGCCGCCCACCCAGTCCCAGAAGCCGAACATGTTGGCGGTGTCGATGCCGAATTCGTCGACCAGCCGCTTATTGGTGGAGACCGCGACGAAGTGCTGCGCCACCGCGGCGTCGCCGAGCGCGTCGGTGAGCCAGCGCCGGGCGGCGGTGGCGTTGGTCAGCGTCTCCAAGGTGGAGAACGTCTTCGACGCGACAATGAACAGCGTTGTGGCGGGGTCTAAGTCGGCCAGGGTGGCGATCAGGTCGGCGGGGTCGACGTTGGAGACGAACCGGGCCGAGATGCCGGCGTCGGCGTAGTGACGCAGCGCCTGATACACCATCACCGGCCCCAGGTCTGATCCGCCGATACCGATGTTGACCACTGTCTCAATCCGCTTGCCGGTGGCGCCGGTCCACTCGCCGCTGCGCAGACGGTCGGTGAAATCCCCCATCGCGTCCAGCACCGCGTGCACATCGGCGACGACGTTGCGCCCGTCGACGATCAGCTCGGCGTCGCGCGGCAACCGCAGCGCGGTGTGCAGCACCGCCCGGTTCTCCGAGGTGTTGATGTGCGCCCCGGCGAACATCGCGTCGCGGCGCTGCTCCAGTCCGGCCGCGCGGGCCAGGTCGGTCAGCAGGGTGATGGTCTGCCGGGTGATCCGGTGCTTGCTGTAGTCGATGTACAGGTCGCCGACGCTCAGCGTGAGCTCGCGGCCGCGGTCGGGGTCGTCGGCGAACAACTGCCGCAGATGGGTGTCCCCGATCTGCTGGTGATGGCTGCGCAGGGCGTTCCAGGCGGGCGCGGCCGAGATGTCGGGGAGCTGTTGCGCGGAGGTCATAGTTTCGACCCTAATGCGGCGGTTCGGCGGGCGACGTCAATGATGGATCCATGGACATTCAACGGCTGCTGGCGGCGGTACCTACCGGACTGTGGATCGGTGGCGAGCAACGCGCCGGGTCGGCGCGCTTCGACGTGGTCGACCCGTCCAGCGGTGAGGTGCTGACCACCGTCGCCGACGCGTCTGCCGCCGACGGGATCGCCGCGCTCGACGCCGCCGCGGCGGTGCAAGCCGACTGGGCGGCCACCCCGCCCCGGGTCCGCGGCGAGATCCTGCGGGCGGTGTTCGAGACGATCACCGCCCGCGCCGACGACATCGCGACCGTGATGACCCTGGAAATGGGCAAGGTGTTCGCCGAGAGCCAACGCGAAGTGGCCTACGGCGCCGAATTCTTCCGGTGGTTCGCCGAAGAGGCCGTCCGCATCGGCGGGCGCTACGCCCCCAGCCCCGCCGGCGGCGGCCGCATCGTGGTGACCAAGGCCCCGGTCGGCCCGTGCCTGGCCATCACGCCGTGGAACTTCCCGCTGGCGATGGGCACCCGCAAGATCGGTCCGGCGCTGGCCGCCGGCAACACCATCCTCGTCAAACCGGCGGCCGAGACCCCGCTGACCATGCTGCTGCTGGCCCAGCTGATGGACGAGGCCGGGCTGCCCAAGGGGGTGCTGTCGGTGCTGCCGACCACCGATCCGGGCGCGCTGACCACCGCGCTGGTCGACGACGGCCGGATCCGCAAGCTGACCTTCACCGGCTCCACCGGGGTGGGCCGCGCCCTGGCCAAACAGGCCTCCGACCGGCTGCTGCGGCTGTCGCTGGAGCTGGGCGGCAACGCCCCGTTCCTGGTGTTCGACGACGCCGACCTCGACGCCGCGGTCGACGGCGCAATCCAGGCCAAGATGCGCAACGGCGGCGAGGCCTGCACCGCGGCCAACCGGTTCCACGTCGCCAACGCGGTCCGCGCGGAATTCACCGACAAACTCATCAAGCGGATGAGCGAGTTCACCCTGGGCCGCGGCCTGGACCCGGCCGCGACGCTGGGCCCGGTGGTCAGCGCCAAGCAGCGGGCGACCGTGCAGGACCTGGTCGCCGACGCGGTGGCGCGCGGTGCGACCGTCGCGCTCGGCGGCGACACCCCGGATGGGCCCGGCCACTTCTACCCGGCCACCGTGCTGACCGACGTCCCGGCCGACGCCCGGATCCTGCGCGAGGAGGTGTTCGGGCCGGTCGCGCCGATCGCCGGGTTCGACACCGAGGACGAGGCGGTGGCCGCCGCCAACGCCACCGAGTACGGCCTGGCGGCCTACCTCTACACCCGCTCGCTGGACCGCGCGCTGCGGGTCGCCGAGAGCATCGAGTCCGGGATGGTGGGGGTCAACCGGGGGGTGATCTCCGACCCGGCGGCGCCGTTCGGCGGCGTCAAGCAATCCGGGTTCGGCCGCGAGGGCGGCTTCGAGGGCATCGAGGAGTACCTGGAGACCAAGTACATCGCGCTGCCCTGACGCCCTGTCGCCCTGACGCCGAGATCGACGTTAGCGCGAAGAATTGCGAGATGACGTCACGTTAACGTCGATCTCGGCGCAGGAAACAGGCGCAAGAAGCAGCAGACCCTCAGTGGCCGAGCCGGCCGCGGCCCATCCGCAGCAGCAGCATCGCCAAGTCCTTGCCGTCCGGGCCGAGCTCGCTGTAGCGCTCGATGACCTTCATCTCCCGGCTGTGCACCAGCCGGGTGCCGCCGGAGGCCATCCGGGCCTTGCCGATCTGCTGGGACACCTCGGTGCGGCGTTTGACCGCGGCCAGAATGGTCGCGTCCAGGTGGTCGATCTCTACTCGCAGCTCGTCGATATCGGGGAGCTGCGCGGCTTCTACAGTCATGGGTGGGGTCTCCGGATTCTCGCTGTTGGTGGCTTCTGGTCCCATCCGTATCCCGGCTTCACACAACAGACGAGCCCCGGATCCGGATGCGGACCGCGGGGCTCTAGGAAGCAGCTACACCACGGGCACCGCTGGCCGGTACCCGTAGAAAAATCGAAGCTGCGCGTCGAGCACGAATTGAGTCTGCCACTAAGGGCCGTGCCTGCGCAAAGGCTGTCACCGGGCGGCGGTACGTTAGGGCAGAGATGAGTGTGAACCTTCCCGACACGCGGCCAGCCCCCGACACCGACCACCTGCTAGACGGGCTGAACCCCCAGCAGCGCCAGGCGGTGCTGCATGAGGGCTCGCCGCTGCTGATCGTCGCCGGGGCGGGCTCGGGCAAGACGGCGGTGCTGACCCGGCGCATCGCCTACCTGTTGGCCGCCCGCGATGTCGGGGTCGGGCAGGTGCTGGCCATCACCTTCACCAACAAGGCCGCCGCCGAGATGCGGGAACGGGTGGTGGGCCTGGTCGGCGCGCGGGCCCGGGCGATGTGGGTGTCGACGTTCCACTCGATGTGTGTGCGGATCCTGCGCAACCAGGCGGCGCTGATCCCGGGGCTGAACTCCAACTTCTCCATCTACGACGCCGACGATTCCCGGCGGCTGCTGCTGATGATCGGCCGCGACATGGGCCTGGACGTCAAGCGGCACTCGCCGCGGCTGCTGGCCACCGGCATCTCCAACCTGAAGAACGAGCTGATCGACCCCGACCAGGCGGTGGCCAACCTCACCGACACCTCCGACGACCTGACCCAGGTCATCGCCACCGTCTACGCGGAATACCAGCGCCGGCTGCGGGCGGCCAACGCGCTGGATTTCGACGACCTGATCGGCGAGACGGTCGGGCTGCTGCAGGCCTTCGACCAGGTCGCCCAGCACTATCGGCGCCGGTTCCGGCACATCCTGGTCGACGAATACCAGGACACCAACCACGCCCAATACGTGCTGGTCCGCGAGCTCACCGGGCACGGGGCCGCCGACGACGGGGTGCCGCCGGCGGAGCTGTGCGTCGTCGGGGACGCCGACCAGTCGATCTACGCGTTCCGCGGCGCCACCATCCGCAACATCGAGGACTTCGAACGCGACTACCCCGACGCGACCACCATCCTGCTGGAACAGAACTACCGGTCCACCCAAAACATCCTGTCGGCGGCCAACTCGGTGATCGCCCGCAACTCCGGGCGGCGGGAAAAACGGTTGTGGACCGACGCCGGGGAAGGCGAACTGATCGTCGGCTACGTCGCCGACAACGAGCACGACGAGGCCCGGTTCGTCGCCCAGGAAATCGACGCCCTCGCCGACGCCGGGGAGATCACCTACAACGACGTGGCCGTGTTCTACCGGACCAACAACTCGTCGCGGTCGCTGGAAGAGGTGTTCATCCGCGCCGGCATCCCGTACAAAGTCGTTGGTGGCGTGCGGTTCTACGAACGCAAAGAGATCCGTGACATCGTCGCCTACCTGCGGGTGCTGGACAACCCCGGCGACACGGTGAGCCTGCGGCGCATCCTGAACACCCCGCGCCGCGGCATCGGGGATCGTGCCGAAGCCTGCGTGGCCGTGTACGCCGAGAACACCGGTGCCGGCTTCGCCGACGCGCTGGCCGCGGCCGCCGACGGCAAGGTGCCGATGCTCAACACCCGCTCGGAGAAGGCGATCGCCGGGTTCGTCGAGCTGCTCGACGAGCTGCGCGCCGGCCTGGACGGCGATCTCGGCGAGTTGGTCGAGGCGGTGCTGGACCGCACCGGCTACCGCCGGGACCTGGAATCCTCGCACGACCCGCAGGACCTGGCCCGGCTGGACAACCTCAACGAACTCGTCAGCGTCGCCCACGAATTCGCCATCGACCGGGCCAACGCCGCGGCGCTGGAGGAGTCGTTGGACGTCCCGGACGACGAAGACGTGCCCGACACCGGCCTGCTGGCCGAGTTCCTAGAGCGGGTATCGCTGGTCGCCGACGCCGACGAGATCCCCGAGCACGGCGCCGGCGTGGTCACCTTGATGACCTTGCACACCGCCAAGGGGTTGGAGTTCCCGGTGGTGTTCGTGACCGGCTGGGAGGACGGCATGTTCCCGCACATGCGGGCACTGGGTGACCCGCGCGAACTGTCCGAGGAGCGGCGGCTGGCCTACGTCGGCATCACCCGGGCGCGCCGGCGGCTCTACGTCAGCCGCGCCAAGGTGCGCTCATCGTGGGGCCAGCCCATGGTGAACCCGGAATCCCGTTTCCTGCAGGAGATCCCGGCCGACCTCATCGATTGGCGGCGCACCGACCCGACTCCGTCGTATTCCGCCCCGGTCAGCGGCGCAGGCCGCTTCGGCGCCCCTCGGCCGTCCCCGACGCGAAGCGCCAGCAAGCGCCCACTGGTCGTGCTGGCGCCCGGCGACCGGGTGACGCACGACAAATACGGGCTGGGCCGGGTGGAGGAAGTCTCCGGTGTCGGGGAATCGGCGATGTCGCTGATCGACTTCGGCAGTTCCGGGCGGGTCAAGCTGATGCACAACCACGCCCCGATCAGCAAGCTGTAGGGGCGGGAGGCTCGGATCCCGTTACGGCAGTTTGCGATCCGTCGGTTCAGCGCGGTATGTGGATGCGCGACCAGCCAGGCACCAGCGCTCGGTGGAGGATGTGAGTGCCAGCGCAGCCGTCACGGAGGGCATGATGACGCCCACGATCAGGAGGGGTACGTTGCCGGCGGTCGCCACCCCATGCTCCTGTGAAAAGTCTTGGGTATAAGCAAAGTTGACGAAGATGAGCAGGATGGCGATCACACATGCCGTGACGATGATCAACCTCCCGCCGATGCGCCGGCGCAGCAGCATGATGCCCCCGACTAGGAGTCCGACCGCGACGACCAACCCCGCCAGGCCCACGAACCCAAAGTAGCCCGTGCTCACCCCGGCGGCCTCCAACTCCGGGGACCCGACCAACATGATGTTGGAAAGCGCGCCGACACCGTTGGCGAGACCGCCCAGGACGCTCAGGGTCCCGGCCGTGATGGCGGTACCGCGGCTGGGCGGTGACAGGTAGCCGGGCGGGGTGTCGTGAGGCCGTGGCTCCGGCTCTGACGGATCCATGGCAATGAACGCTAGCAGCGTGCTCCTGGTGGGAGAGGGGTGTTCGCCAACGCGGCGGACCACTGGCCGGACAACCAGCTTGTTGCTCACCAAGCTGTGGTGCTCGTCCTCGCCAGGCACCACCGCTTGGTGGCCGGTGCCAACGCAACGATAGTAGTTGGCACACCGATCGCCGCGGTAACAACGATGCCGATGATGGCAGCGTGTAGCGGTCCGTCGTAATGCCTATGTGCACTACGGATCAGCTCGGCGAACACCAACGCGACAATTTGCATCGCGACCGAGGTCGCGCAGGTAATGATCAGGATGACCCGGCTGGACAGCCGTCGGCAGAGCAGCATGACTCCGCCGACGAGAAGCGCCACCGCGACCGCGGACAACACCATCCCCATAAACACAAGGAAATGGGTCCCGTCGACGGGTAGGCGATTTCGACGTCGCGCAACCGTTGCGAGAAGCAACACCGCGGTGATGGCATAGATGGCGCAGCCAAGAAAACTCAAGACCGCCGCGGTGATGGCGGTGGCGCCGCTGGGGCGCGGGGGCGGCGGGTAGCCGGGTTGTCCATACGGCTGCTGCGTCGGTGGCATGGGCCAGCCCGGCTGACCGGGCGGCTGCTGCCAAGGGTTCATAGCCACGCACGCTATCAGGCGAGACGGGATGCGGCAGAAGCCAATTTCCGCGCTGGTGTAGCGCACATTCAGGCTCGGTGAGCCGGTCACCACGGGGGCGGCGGCCGCCTGGCCAGGCACCACCGCCGGGTGGACGGCACCAGCGCGAGCGTCATCGTCACCGCCGGCATGATCAGGTTCACCGCCAGGCCGGGCAAGCCGTAGGTTGATGCCGCAAACGCGTAGTCGTGCATCGCGTTTTGGGTATAGCCAAAGCTGACGAGCTCCATCGTCATGGCGATCCCGCACGCCACCGCGATGACCATCCGCCCGGCCAGTTTCCGGCGGAGCAGCAGGATCGCGCCGACGAGCAGAGCGATGGCGATCACGAACGAGACCAGGGCCAAGAACACAAAGAAACCGGTGTTCAGGCCAGCGGCTGCCGCCAGGGAGTCGCCGATCAACGACGACCAGATCACGATGACGCCCGAAATGACGCCGACCCCGTTGGCGGCGCAGCCAAGAAAACTCATGACCGCCGCGGTGATGGCGGTGGCGCCGCTGGGCGGCGGCTGGTGTGGGTAGCCGCCCGGCTGCGGACCGTACGGGTACTGCGGCGGCGGGGTGCCCCAGCCCGGTTGGCCCTGCCAGGGATTCGTCACTCGCCGATCACCACGCGCCCGGCGGCTGCGGGCTGGGTGGCTTGGCATAGCACCACCGCAGGGTCGGTGGCACCAGCGCCAGCGCCATGGTCACACCCGGCATGACCGTGTTCAGCAGCAAGCCGAGCGGGCTGCTGGTGAAGCCGGTAATGCCGTACCCGCGCAACAGGTGCTCGGAGTACGCGTAACTAGCGACCGCCAGCAGGATGACGGCGCCGCACGACGCCGCGATAACCACTCGCCCGGTGGGCCGGCGGCGCAGCAGCATGATGCCGCCCACCAGGAGGCCGGCCGCGACGCCACCGGATACCACCGCGAGCAACGCAAAGAAGCCACCGGACACGTTGCTGTACCGGGTGAGCGGCGAGGCGAGCCCCAACAGGCTGCCGACGGCGGCGATCCCATGGACGAGGCTGCCGAGGAAGCTCAAGATCGCGGCCGTGATGGCAGTCGCGCCGCTGGGCTGCGGCAGGGCCGCACCCAGCGGGGGATAGCCCGCCTGACCAGACGGGTAGCTGGGTTGGCCAAACTGGGAGCCCACCGCGGGACCATACGGATTCCCTGCCTGACCATAGGAATTCCCCGGTTGGCCATACGGGTTTGCCGCGGGGGCGCCGTACGGATTCTGTCCCGGGCCGGGGCCCCACCCGGGCGGCCCCTGCCAGGGAGTCACCACGGGCCGGTCGCCGGTGCGGCGGTCCTCGCCGGCCCGGCCAAACACCACAGCCGGGTGGACGGCACCAGCGCCAGCGTCATCGTGATCGCCGGCATCACCAGGTTGAGCAGCAGCCCGCCCATCCCATAGCCCAGGCCCGCCGCGCTGTTGACCGGCATGCCGTATTCGCTGGAAATGCTGTGCAGCATGTGTTGGCCGTAGGCGAAACCGATCAGCGCGATCAGCATCGCCGCCACGCACGCCCCGGCAATCACGGTCCGGCCGGTCAGGCGGCGGCGCAGCAGCAGGATCCCCCCGGTCGTCAGCGTCGCCGCCAGCGCCAGCGAGACCAACGCGGTGAAGGCGAAGTAGCCGGTGCTGGCGTATTTCGCCCACGGTGCGCTCAACGCGATGGCCGTTCCGATGACCCCGACGCCGGAGGCCACCGCGCCCAGGAAACTCAAGACGGCGGCCGCAATCGCCGTCCCGCCACTGGGTGCGGCACCCGGGTAGGCCGGCGGCGGGTAGGGCACCCCGGGGTAGGGGCCACCCACCGGCGGCGGGCCGTACTGCCCGGGCTGCGGACCGTACGGTCCGGGAGGCGTGGGGGGACCCCAACCCGGTTGGCCGGGCGGCTGCCAAGGGTTCATGCTGATGAACGCTATCAGGGGCAGGTGGGTGCGGTGGCCGCGAATTTCGGGCCGGGGCCGAGCGGGCTCAGCCGACCAGCCAGCGCTTGGTGGCCGGCAGCAGTGCGAGCACCCCACTAGCGATCTGCAGCACCGGGATGGTGTGCACGATCCACGGCACCCGGGCACCCGCGATGAACACGGCGCCGAACGTCAACAAGGCGATCACCGCGCCGACCGCGATCAGGTAGCGGCCAAAAGGTTGGCGCCGCAACAGCAGGATCACCCCGGACACCGTGCTCGCGGCGAACACCAGGGTGAGAAACCCGACCGCGACGCAGAACAGGCGATCCGACCCCCACCACCCGGCGATCAGGTCGGTGGCCACCACCGCGGTCGCCCAGCCGCTGAGGATGGTGATGGCGCTGGTGGCGATGGCGGTTTTGCCGCTGGATTCCGGCATGGGCGGGCCGCCGTAGGACCCCAGCCCCTCCGCGGGCGCGGGTGGTGGCCGGTGTTGGGCGACCCGGGTGGTCGGGATCGGTATCGCCCCGGTGGGGGCCCGACGGATGATCCCGGTTCGGGGACCCGTGAAGGCCCCGGTCCCCGGTCCGACGGGACCGCTGGAGGTTCGTGGATTCGCGCCGGAGGGGAATTCGTGCGAGTCGGTCACTCGACCAGATTATCCACCCATGTTGATGCCGCGCTTGGCCAGCCACGGGACCGGGTCGATCCGGCTCGAACCGTTGAGCAGCACTTCGAAATGCAGGTGCGGACCGGTGGAGTCGCCGCGGTTGCCCATCGTCGCGATCTGATCGCCCGCCAGTACCCGCTCGCCGGCGCTGACCGTCGTGGTGTTGACATGGCCGTACAGGGTGACCGTGCCGTCGAAGTGACGCAGCTTGACCAGCATGCCGTAGCCGGCGCTGGGACCCGCCTCGATGACGACGCCGTCGGAGACCGCCAGGATCGGGGTGCCGATGGAGTTGGCGACGTCGATGCCGCCGTGCAGGGCGCCCCACCGGTAGCCGAAGCTCGAGGTGAAGATGCCGTGCGTCGGCTGCACGTACAGCGGCCGCTGCAGCCGCGCCTCGCGTTCGGCGCGTTCCTGCGCGAAGGCCACGCCCTTGGCCAGTTCCTCATCGTGCACGACGGTGTTGGCGGCGGGCCGCACGGTGACCATCTGCATGTTCTGTGTCGGGGTGGGGCCGGTGCCGCCGCCCATCGAGGCGGCGCCGGCGGCCAGCACCGTCGTCGTCGACGGGGTCGCGGAGTGATTGAGCGCGGCGTGCGCCGCCGCGGAGGCCGCGCCGGCAGCCATGGCCGCGATCAGGATGCGCCCCTTGACCGCGCTGGTCGCCGGCTTGCGGTGCTGTCCGCGACGTTCGGTCGGCGTGTCGACGCTGGGAATGGTCAGCGTCAGCGCGGTCAGGTTGTCGGTGTCGTGCAGGTCGTCCAGTTCGGGGGCCTGCAGTACGTCACCGTCGAATGGCTCAGCGAGATCACCGAACTCGTCGAACGGGATGATGTCGGTGACTTCGTTACGGCTGGGTGCGGGGACGTGCGATCCACGGGTGGCTCCGGTAGCGGGAGACTGAGCCCGGCCGCGGTGCGTCAACCTGGAATCCCTCTGGTCGTGACCATAACGTTACATAGACCTTGGAGAGAGTAGCGACCGGTCGCCGAAACTGGCAAGTCATCCGGCAAATCTGCCTCCGCCTGTGACTTGAATCACTTCTCATCCTCGGTGAGATGTGCCACATGTGTGGTAGGCGGCGACGGGTACTCACTAGTAGGTCGATACAGTTCCCCCCGAGCGAGGCAGTCGACGACGATAGACAGTGAGGCCATGGATCTTTTCGAGTATCAGGCGAAGGAGTTATTCGCCAAGCACAGTGTTCCCACCACCCCGGGCCGGGTGACCACCTCGGCCGAGGACGCGCAGGCGATCGCCGAAGAGATCGGCAAGCCCGTCATGATCAAGGCGCAGGTGAAGACCGGGGGACGCGGTAAGGCCGGTGGCGTGAAATACGCCGCCACCCCGCAGGACGCCCACACGCACGCCAAGAACATTCTCGGCCTGGACATCAAGGGCCACATCGTTAAGAAGCTGCTGGTGGCCGAGGCCAGCGACATCGCCGAGGAGTACTACATCTCCTTCCTGCTCGATCGGGCCAACCGCACCTACCTGGCGATGTGCTCGGTGGAAGGCGGCATGGAGATCGAAGAGGTCGCCGCGACCAAACCCGAACGGCTGGCCAAGGTGCCCGTCGACGCGGTCAAGGGTGTGGATCTGGCGTTCGCTCGCTCGATCGCCGAGCAGGGCCACCTGCCCGCCGACGTGCTCGACGCGGCGGCGGTGACGATCCAGAAACTGTGGGAGGTCTTCGTCGCCGAAGACGCCACCCTGGTCGAGGTCAACCCGCTGGTGCGCACCCCCGACGACCAGATCCTCGCGCTGGACGGCAAGGTCACCCTGGACGCCAACGCCGACTTCCGGCAGCCCGGCCACGCCGAGTTCGAGGACCGCGAGGCCACCGATCCGCTGGAGCTCAAGGCCAAAGAGAACAACCTCAACTACGTCAAGCTGGACGGTCAGGTCGGGATCATCGGCAACGGCGCCGGCCTGGTGATGTCGACCCTCGACGTGGTCGCCTACGCGGGGGAGAAGCACGGCGGGGTCAAGCCGGCCAACTTCCTCGACATCGGTGGTGGCGCGTCGGCCGAGGTGATGGCCGCCGGGTTGGACGTCATCCTGGGCGACGACCAGGTCAAGAGCGTGTTCGTCAACGTCTTCGGTGGCATCACCGCGTGCGACGCGGTCGCCACCGGCATCGTCAAGGCGTTGCAGATCCTCGGTGACGCCGCCACCAAGCCGCTGGTGGTTCGCCTGGACGGCAACAACGTCGACGAAGGTCGACGCATCCTGGCCGAGGCCAACCACCCGCTGGTGACGTTGGTTGCCACCATGGACGAGGCCGCCGACAAGGCGGCCCAGCTGGCCAACGCCGGAAAGGACGCGTAAGGCGATGTCGATCTTCATCAACCAGGACAGCAAGGTCATCGTCCAGGGCATTACCGGCAGCGAGGCCACCATCCACACCGCACGGATGCTCAAGGCCGGCACGCAGATCGTCGGCGGGGTCAACGCCCGCAAGGCCGGCACCACCGTGTCGCACGAGAATAAGGATGGCCAAGGCGTCGATTTGCCGGTGTTCGGCAGCGTGTCCGAGGCCATGGACAAGACCGGCGCCGACGTGTCGATCATCTTCGTGCCGCCCAAATTCGCCAAGGACGCCATCGTTGAGGCGATCGACGCGGAGATCCCGCTGCTGGTGGTCATCACCGAGGGCATCCCGGTGCAAGACAGCGCCTACGCGTGGGCCTACAACGTGGAGAAGGGCAACAAGACCCGCATCATCGGCCCCAACTGTCCGGGCATCATCACCCCGGGCCAGGCGCTGGTCGGCATCACCCCCGCCAACATCACCGGCTCGGGCCCGGTCGGCTTGGTGTCCAAATCGGGCACCTTGACCTACCAGATGATGTACGAGCTGCGCGATTTCGGGTTCTCCACGTCGATCGGCATCGGCGGTGACCCGGTCATCGGCACCACCCACATCGACGCCATCGAGGCCTTCGAGAAGGATCCCGAGACCAAGGTCATCGTGATGATCGGCGAGATCGGTGGGGACGCCGAGGAGCGGGCCGCCGAGTTCATCAAGGCCAACGTGTCCAAGCCGGTGGTCGGCTACGTCGCCGGATTCACTGCCCCCGAGGGCAAGACGATGGGGCATGCCGGGGCGATCGTGTCCGGGTCGTCGGGCACCGCGGCGGCCAAGAAAGAGGCCCTGGAGGCCGCCGGGGTGAAGGTGGGCAAGACCCCGTCGGAAACCGCGGCGCTGGCCCGCCAGATCCTGGAGAGCCTGTAGCGGTTTTCCCGCGAGCAGACGCAAAAGTCCCGAAACCGAGGCTGTATCAGGGGCTTTTGCGTCTGCTCGCCGTAGAAAGGTGACCACATGAGTGTCCACCCGCGCACCCCCGTCGTCGTCGGGGTCGGCCAGGCCGCTGAGCGGATCGACGACGCCGCCTACCGCGCCATGTCCCCGGTCGAGTTGGCCGCCGCCGCCGCGCAGGCCGCCTTGGACGACGCCGGGGCGGACGCCACCCTGGTCGCCAAGGCCGTCGACACCGTGGTGGCCACCCGGCAATTCGAAAACTCGATTCCGAAAGCCCCGGCGCCGCTGGGCAAGTCGAACAACTTCCCGCGGTCGGTGGCGCGCCGGATCGGCGCCGATCCTGCGCGGGCGGTGCTGGACAAGGTCGGCGGTCAGGGGCCGCAGAAACTGCTCACCGAGTTCGCCGGTGAGATCGCGGCCGGCACCGCCGACGCGGTGCTGTTGTGCGGATCCGATGCGACGTCGACGCTGCGGCACTTCGCCGACGCCGAGGACAAACCGGACTTCACCGAGACCGTCGACGGTCAGCTGGAGGACCGCGGCTTCGGGCTGGAGGAGTTCGTCGAGCGCTACACGGTGATCCACGGGCTGACCGGGGCGCCGGTGCAGTACGGGCTGCTGGAAAACGCCCGCCGGGCCCGGCTGGGACTGGGTCCGGCCGACTACCTGCAGGCGATGGGGGAGCTGTTCGCCCCGTTCACCAAGGTGGCCGCCAAGAACCCGCTATCGGCCTCCCCGGTCGAGCGCTCGGTGGACGAGCTGATCACCATCAGCGAGAGCAACCGGATGATCTGCGACCCGTACCCGCGGCTGCTGGTGGCTCGCGACCAGGTCAACCAGGGTGCGGCCGTGCTGCTGATGTCGGCGGAGGCCGCCCGGCGCCTCGGGGTCCCCGAAGACAACTGGGTGTACTTGCACGGCCACGCCGATATGCGTGCCCAGCGGCTACTCGAGCGCCCCGACTTGGGGGCCTATCCCGCCGCCGTGACGGCCGTCAACGAGGCGCTGGCGGGTGCCGGCATCGGACTCGACGACGTCGCCGCCCTCGACCTGTACAGCTGCTTTCCCATCCCGGTGTTCAACATCTGCGACGCGTTCGGGTTGTCCGCGGACGATCCGCGCGGCCTGACCCTGACCGGCGGGCTGCCGTTCTTCGGCGGCGCCGGCAACAACTACTCGATGCACGCCATCGCCGAGGCGGTCGCCAGCACCCGCCGGGCACCGGGCCAATTCGCGCTGGTCGGCGCCAACGGCGGCATGATGAGCAAATACTCGGTGGGGGTGTATTCCACGACGCCGACGGACTGGAAACCGGACAACAGCCGCGCCTTGCAGGACCAGGCCGACGCGCTGCCCAAGGTCGCCGTCACCGAGCAGGCCGACGGGCCCGCGACGATCGAGACCTACAGCGTCCGCTACGACTGGCCGACGCGGACCGGGATCGTCATCGGCCGACTCGACGCCGACGGCACCCGCTTCCTGGCCACCACCGAGGACGAGGACCTGGTGGCGCTGCTGTCCGATGGCGAACCGCTCGGGGCGCAGATCACCGTCCGCGCCCTGGACTACGGCAACCGCTGCAGCCTGCGCTAGCCCTGGGGTCTTGGCCCCTCGGGCCCCTCGGGCCCCTCGGGCGCGAGCGTGCGCAGAATGCCAGTTTCCGCGCGTTTTTGCGTACAACTGCGCACCTTCGCGGCGGCGAAGGCGGCGAAGGCGGCGAAGGCGGCGCGGCCGCGAAGGCGAGCTAGGCCAGGGCGCCGAGTTTGCCGGCCAGCCGCTCCACGTAGGCGGCCACCTCGGCCTCGGGCTTGTCCGGCAGGCCGAACAGCACCTCGGTGACGCCTAGCTCGGCCCAGTGCGCCAGCTTCTCGGGCACCGGTTTGAAATCCAGCGCGACGATCTGCGGCGCCCCGTCACGGTCGGCGGCCGCCCAGGTGTCCTGCAGGAGTTTGACCGGCGCGTCGATGTCGAAGTCCCGCGGCGTGGTGATCCACCCGTCGGCGCTGCGGGCGATCCACTTGAAGTTCTTCTCGGTGCCGGCGGCCCCGACCAGCACCGGGACATGCGACTGCACCGGCTTGGGCCACGCCCAGCTGGGTCCGAACTTGACGAATTCACCGTCGTAGGAGGCTTCCTCCTGGGTCCACAGCGCCCGCATCGCCTCGAGGTACTCGCGCAGCATGGTGCGGCGCCGCCCCGGTGGCACGCCGTGGTCGGTGAGTTCGTCGGTGTTCCAGCCGAACCCGACACCCAGGCTCACCCGACCGCCGGACAGGTGATCCAGGGTGGCGATCGACTTTGCCAGGGTGATCGGGTCGTGCTCGACGGGCAGCGCCACCGCGGTCGACAGACGCACCCGCGAGGTGACCGCGCACGCCGCGCCGAGACTCACCCACGGGTCCAGGGTGCGCATATAGCGATCGTCGGGCAGCGATTCGTCGCCCGTCGTCGGATGCGCGGCCTGGCGTTTGACCGGGATGTGGGTGTGCTCGGGCACGTAGAAAGTGCGAAAACCGTGTTCGTCGGCAAGCTTGGCGGCCGCCGCCGGGGTGATGCCGCGATCGCTGGTGAATAGTACGAGCCCGTAATCCATGCCTCGAATTAGAACGTGTTCCAGTTGGGGAGGCAACTACCGGGGTGGTCAAAGCGCCCCCAAACGTCCGGCGATGCCGCCGCGAAAGGCATCCAGATCGGCGCAGCGGACCCGCTGCTGCGTGCGCTAGCGTAGGTGGTCGAACCGCGTCGCATCGCCCGCTTCGCCGAGCTGCGGCGTTTTATGGCGCGGTCCGACGTAGCGTCGCGGGGAAGCGACGCCTGGGGTAGCGTCCACCACGCGACGCTGCAACAGCACTGGAAGCACAGGAGACGCCATGACCTACCCGCCGGGAACCTCCGGATATCCGCCCGCACAGCAGCCGCCCGGCTCCTACGGGTCCTCCACTGCCTCGTTCGCTAAGACCGAAGACGCCGAGAGCAAGCTGCCGCTGTACCTGGCGGTCGCGACGGCGGTGCTCGGCCTGGCGGCGTATCTGGCTACCTTTGGCCCGATTCACGTCAGCGAGGACGGCGACTTTTCCAGTAGCGGCGCCGGCCAGGGCATCGGGGTGGCGGTCGTGGCCGCGCTGCTCGCCGCGGTGGGTTTGCTGCCGAAAGCCAAGAACTACACGCCGATCGTCGCGGTGATCGCGGTGGGCGGTGCACTGCTGACGATCTCGGAAGCGTTGACCCCGGGTGAGCACTTCGCGACCGGTTGGGGTCTGTGGTTGGCGTTGGGCTTCACCGTGCTGCAGGCGGTCGCCGCGGTGGTTGCGCTGCTGCTGGAGGCGGGTGTGGTCACCGCGCCGGCGCCCAAGCCCAAATACGACCAGTACGCGCAATACGGGCTCCCGCAGGGCGGCGGCTACTACGGTCAGCAGGCCCCGGGTCAGCAGCAGTCCGGCTACCCCTCGTATGGCAGCTACCCGTCGGGACCGTCGACCGGAGGATTCAGTGCGCAGGGACCTTCGACGGGCGGATTCGCCACCGGTGCCCAGCCGACGCAGCAGGTCCAGCAGCAGCAGGGACAGCAGCACCAAGGTCCGCCCACCCCGCCGACCGGGTTCCCCAGCTTCGGCCAGCCCCCGTCCGGCGGGCAGGGCGGCCCGAATTCCGGCCACGGTCAGCAGCAGCAACACGGCCAACAGCACGGCCAGCAGCAGCACGGCCAAGGCCAGCAGGCGCCGTCGGGACCCCAGCAGCAATAATCGCGCGCTCTCGCGCCAGTTAGGGTGCGTGCGCGAAGAGTGACATCGGTGCAGGACAGTCGCGCAGCGGGCGCACGCCAGGCACGTGACCTGGTCCGGGTCGCATTCGGCCCGGCACTGGTCGCGTTGGTGGTCATCGCGGCAGTGACGTTGGTGCAGTTGCTGTTTGCCAACAGCGACATGACCGGCGCACTGGGTGCCATCGCCAGCATGTGGTTGGGGGTGCACCAGGTACCGATCTCGATCGGTGGCCGCGAGCTGGGCGTGATGCCGCTGCTCCCGGTGCTGCTGATGGTGTGGGGCACGGCGCGCGCCACCGCCCAGGCGACCCTCGGGCACTCGTCCTGGTTCGTCATCCGCTGGATCGTGGCGTCGGCGTTGGGCGGACCGCTGCTGATCGCCGCGATCGCGCTGGCCGTCATCCACGACGCGGCGTCGGTGATCACCGAGCTGCAGACCCCCAACGCCGCGGCGGCGTTCGCGCACGTGCTGGTGGTGCACGCCATCGGCGCCGGAATCGGTGTCGGGTCGCGGGTAGGCCGGCGGCTGTTGGCGATATCGATGCTGCCCGATTGGCTGGCCGGCTCGTTGCGGGCCGCGGCCGCGGGGGTGCTGGCGCTGGTCGGGTTGTCGGCCGCGGTGACGACCGGGTCGCTGGTGGTGCACTGGTCGACCCTGCACGAGCTGTATGCGATCACCGACTCGGTGTTTGGCCAGTTCAGCCTGACCGTGCTGTCGATGCTGTATGCGCCCAACGTGATTGTCGGCACCTCCGCGATGGCGGTGGGCTCCAGCGCGCATATCGGTTTCGCGACGTTCAGCTCGTTTTTCGTGTTCAGCGGCGACATCCCGGCGCTGCCGATCCTGGCGGCGGCGCCGAGCCCGCCGTTGGGCCCGGTGTGGGTGGCGCTGCTGATCATCGGCGCGTCATCCGGGGTGGCGGTCGGCCAGCAGTGTGCGCGACGGGCGTTGCCGCTACTGCCGGCCATGGCCAAGCTGCTGGTCGCGGCGCTGGTCGCGGCGTTGGCCATGGCGCTGCTCGGGTACGCCGGCGGTGGCCGGCTCGGCAATTTCGGCGATGTCGGTGTGGACCAAAGCACCTTCGGTGTCGCGGTGTTCGGCTGGTTCGCGGTCGTCGGCGCGGTCACCGTGGCGATGAGCGGCGGCATCACCCGCCGACCGCGTGCGCCCAAACCCCCGCGCCGCCCCGAACCCGCTCCGACGCCTGGGCCCTCGCCGGATGCCGCGCCGGATGAGGAGCCCGATCGCGGGCCGGATGAGGAGCCCAGCGCCGAAGCCGCCGCGTCGGTCGAGGACCCGAGCCGCGACACCGTTGCGGCGGCCGAACCGTTCGGGGACCCCGAGGACGAGATGTTCACCGACGACGACGTCGCACCCGACGCCGACGAGCCGCCGCGGCCAGCCGATTAGGCCGTCGGCGGGATCGAGACTGAACTGACAGCGCCGAGGCCGCGTCCACGGCGCCGAGCCTGCAGCCAGGGCGTGATTTCCGGCGGCAAGTAGCTCTGAGGTCAGGCTCGGCGCCACCACCGCAGCCTCGACGCCCTGGCCTCAGGCTCGGCGCGGTAAGTGCAGACTCAACGCCACCACCGCACCCTCGGCGCCGATCCGCGTGCCGCTGCCCGGCCCGCACCGCCGCCGGGCTAGGCTCGTGACGTGCAGCAAACGCTCCGTGTGCCCCCGAGTGCACCGGCCCGGCTGGTGGTTCTGGCCTCGGGAACGGGGTCGCTGCTCCAGTCCCTGCTCGACGCCGCCGTCGCGGACTATCCGGCTCGGGTCGTCGCCGTCGGCGTGGACCGCAGTTGCCGCGCCGTCGAGGTCGCCGAGGCCGCCGGCGTGGCGGCCTTCACCACCCGGCTCGCCGACTACCCCGACCGCGTCGCCTGGGACGCCGCCATCACCGCGGCCACCGCCGCGCATGCACCCGACTTCGTCGTCTCCGCGGGTTTCATGAAGATCCTTGGACCGCAGTTCCTTTCCCGCTTCCCCGGACGCATCCTGAACACCCACCCGGCGCTGTTGCCGGCTTTCCCCGGCGCCCACGCCGTGCCCGAGGCGCTGGAGTACGGGGTGAAGGTCACCGGGTGCACGGTGCACCTGGTGGATGCCGGCACCGACACCGGGCCGGTGCTGGCCCAGCAACCCGTTCCGGTGTTCGACAACGACGACGAGGCCACCTTGCATGAGCGCATCAAAGTTGTCGAGCGGCAACTGTTGGTGGACGTGGTGGCGGCACTGGTCACCGGTGGCGTGACCTGCATCGGACGAAAGGCGACCATAGGATGACGGACAGAAGGCCGATCCGCCGCGCGCTGATCAGCGTCTACGACAAGACCGGGCTGGTCGAGTTGGCCCGCGGCCTGCACGCCGCCGGGGTGGAGATCGTCTCCACCGGCTCGACCGCGAAGACGATTGCCGACAAAGGCATTCCGGTGAAACCGGTGGAAGAGGTGACCGGCTTTCCCGAGGTGCTCGACGGCCGGGTCAAGACCCTGCATCCGCACGTGCACGCCGGGCTGCTCGCCGACCTGCGCAAGCCCGAGCACGCCGCGGCGCTGGCCGAGCTGGGGATCGCCGCGTTCGAACTCGTGGTGGTCAACCTGTACCCGTTCAGCGAGACCGTGGAGAGCGGGGCCGGCGTCGACGAGTGCGTCGAGCAGATCGACATCGGCGGTCCGTCGATGGTGCGGGCGGCCGCCAAGAACCACCCCAGCGTGGCGGTGGTGGTCGACCCCCTCGGCTACGACGGTGTGCTGGCCGCCGTCAAGGCCGGCGGGTTCACCCTGGCCGAACGGAAACGGTTGGCGACGCTGGCTTTTCGGCACACCGCCGAATACGACGTGGCGGTGGCCGGCTGGATGGGCTCGACGCTGGCCGACGACGAACCCGCAGAGCCGTTGCCGGAGTGGTTCGCCGGGACCTGGCAGCGCTCGGCGCTGCTGCGCTACGGCGAGAACCCGCACCAGCAGGCCGCACTCTACGCCGATGCCAGCGCCTGGCCGGGTTTGGCGCAAGCCGACCAGCTGCACGGAAAAGAGATGTCGTACAACAACTTCACCGACGCCGACGCGGCGTGGCGGGCCGCCTTCGACCATGAAGAGATCTGCGTGGCGATCATCAAACACGCCAACCCGTGCGGGATCGCGGTCTCCGCGGAGTCGGTCGCCGACGCGCACCGCAAAGCCCACGACTGCGACCCGCTGTCCGCGTTCGGTGGGGTGATCGCGGCGAACACCGAAGTCAGCGTCCAGATGGCGGAGTACGTCAGCACCATCTTCACCGAAGTCATCGTCGCGCCGGCGTATGCGCCGGGCGCCGTGGAAATCCTGGCCAAAAAGAAGAACATCCGGGTGCTAGTGGCCTCCGAACCGCTGCGCGGCGGCACCGAACTGCGCCAGGTCAGCGGCGGGCTGCTGATGCAGCGACGCGACGGCCTCGACGCGCCCGGCGACAACCCGGCCAACTGGACCCTGGCCACCGGATCGCCGGCCGATCCCGCGACCCTGGCCGATCTGGTGTTCGCCTGGCGCGCCTGCCGCGCGGTCAAGTCCAACGCGATCGTCGTCGCCGCCAACGGCGCCACCGTCGGGGTCGGCATGGGACAGGTCAACCGGGTCGACGCCGCCCGACTGGCCGTCGAACGGGGCGGGGACCGGGTCCGCGGCGCGGTCGCGGCCTCCGACGCGTTCTTCCCGTTCCCGGACGGCCTGGAGACGCTGACCGCGGCCGGCGTCACGGCGATCGTGCACCCGGGCGGCTCGGTCCGCGACGACGAGGTCACCGCCGCGGCCACCGAGGCCGGGGTGACCCTGTACCTGACCGGGGCCCGCCACTTCGCCCACTAAAAGCCCGGCACACCGCGGTGCGCAGACCCCCGCACGCTTTACAGAAAGATTGCAGGCGCTTACTATCTAAAGCGTGTTCGCTGATCGCCCGACATCCGGGCGAAGCGATGAGCGGGGGTGGCGCACATGGCCTACGACATAATCATTCGCAACGGGTTGTGGTTTGACGGCACCGGCCGGGCGCCGCAGGTCCGCACCCTGGGCATCCGGGACGGCGTGGTGCGCACCGTGTCCGCCGACCCGGTCGACGAAACCGGCTGCCCCGACGTGATCGACGCCGCCGGCAAGTGGGTAGCGCCGGGCTTCATCGACGTCCACACCCACTACGACGCCGAGGTATTGCTCGATCCGGGGCTGCGCGAGTCGGTGCGCCACGGTGTCACCACGGTGCTGCTGGGCAACTGTTCGCTGTCCACGGTGTACGCCGACGCCGAGGACGCCGCCGACCTGTTCAGCCGCGTCGAGGCGGTGCCGCGCAAGTTCGTGCTGGGCGCGCTGCAGGCGAAGAAGACCTGGTCGACGCCCGCGGAATACGTCCACGCCCTCGACGAGCTGCCGTTGGGGCCCAATGTCGGGTCGTTGCTTGGTCATTCCGATCTGCGGGCGGCGGTGCTGGGGTTGGACCGCGCCACCACGCCAGGTGTCCGTCCGGCCGAGGCCGAGTTGGACCGGATGGCCGCGCTGCTCGACGACGCGCTGGCCGCCGGACTGCTCGGCATGTCGGGTATGGACGCGGCCATCGACAAGCTCGACGGTGACCGGTTCCGCTCCCGGGCGCTGCCGTCCACCTTTGCCACCTGGTATGAACGCCGCAGGCTGATCGGTGTGCTGCGCAACCGCGGCCGGGTCCTGCAGAGCGCGCCCAATGTGAAGAATCTGCTGTCGGGCGTGCAGTTCTTCTTGGCCAGCAGCCGGCTGTTCGGGCGCCGCCGCGGCGTCCGGATGAGCCTGCTGGTCTCCGCCGACACCAAGTCGAGTCCCGCCTCCGCGGCAGTCCTGGGGCCGATCACCCGGCTGCTCAACACCGTGCTGGGCTCGTCGGTGCGGTTCCAACACCTGCCGGTTCCGTTCGAATTGTATTCCGACGGAATCGATCTGCCCGTGTTCGAAGAGTTCGGCGCCGGCACCGCGGCGCTGCACCTGCGGGACCAGTTGGAGCGCAACAAATTACTCGCCGACGTCGAGTACCGTCGCAAGTTCCGGCGCCAGTTCGACCGGCGCAAGCTGGGTCCGACGTTGTGGCACCGCGACTTTCACGACGCAGTGATCGTCGAATGCCCCGACGCGAGCTTGATCGGCAAAAGCTTCGGGCAGATCGCCCACGAGCGTGGGCTGCACCCGTTGGACGCGTTCCTCGACGTGCTGGTCGACAACGGTGAGCGCAACGTCCGGTGGACCACCACCGTTGCCAATCACCGCCCCAAACAACTCGACAAACTGGCCGGCGAGCCCACCATCCACCTGGGGTTCTCCGACGCCGGTGCGCATCTGCGCAACATGGCGTTCTACAACTTTCCGGTGCGGCTGCTCAAGCGGGTGCTCGACGCGAACGCCGCCGGCCATCCGTTCCTGTCCGTCGAGCGGGCGATCTATCGGCTGACCGCCGAAGTCGCGGACTGGTTCGGCCTGCAGGCCGGGACGCTGCGGGAAGGCGACCGCGCCGACTTCGTGGTGATCGACCCTGCGGGGCTGGACGATTCGGTGGACGGCTACCACGAGGAAGCGGTCCCGTTCTACGGCGGCCTGCGCCGGATGGTCAACCGCAACGACGCGGCCGTGGTCGCCACCGGCGTCGGCGGCACGGTGGTCTGCCGCCACGGCGAATTCCGCGCCGGCTACGGTACGACGGTGAAGTCCGGCCAGTTCTTGCGGGCCGGTGCCCGTCAACCGCAGCACGCCTGACATGGCCAGGACCCAGCAGCAGCGCCGGGAGGCCACCGTCGCGCGGCTGCTCGACGCCAGCATCGCCACCATCGCCGAGATCGGCTACGCCCGCGCGTCGGCCAAGGTGATCACCGCCCGCGCCGGGGTCTCGGACGGGGCGCTGTTCCGGCACTTCGACACCATGGGTGACTTCATGGCCGCCACCGCCCACGAGGTGGCGCGCCGGCAGCTGGACCTGTTCACCAAACGGGTCGCGGAGATCCCCGCCGACCGGGCGGCCCTGGAAGTGGCGCTGACCATCCTGGCCGATCTGACCACCAACGCCACCAACGCCGTGCTGTACGAGCTGATGATCGCCGCCCGCACCGACGACAAACTGCGGGTCACGTTGCGCACCGTGCTCGATGACTACCGGGCGAAGATCTTCGACGCCGCCCGGGCGCTGCCCGGCGCCGACGGGTTTCCCGCGGACCTGGTGCCCAACCTGGTGGCGCTGGTCACCAATAGCTTTGACGGCGCGGCGATCGTGGAAGCGGTGCTGCCGCAGCCCGATCTCGCGGCCAAGCGGATTCCGCTGCTGCTGTCGTTGCTCGCCGCGGTGCCCAGCAGCCAGTTACCCTACGGGTTTTCGTGAAACGTACGGCGGCGCCGGATCAGGCGCTGGCTTCGTCGGGCACCGTCATCACATAGTCGATGAACGTGGCGATCTCCTGGACCGCCCGGCGCGCATCGGGGTTGACGTCGAAGGACAGCTGGAACATGTGCATCGACTTGTGCCACACCTGCACCCAGGACGGCACCCCGGCGGCGGTGAGCCGCTCGGCCAACGCGAAGGTGTCGCCCAACAGCATCTCGTGGGTGCCGACCTGCAGCAGGCACGGACCCAGGCCGCGCAGATCGGCTTCCGGCGGCATCAGTGGCAGCTCCCGGGTGCCGTTGACGGTGGCGAACACGTCGTAGATGAACTTGACCGTCATAAACGGGAACAGCACGTCGCGATGGGTTTTCAGGGCGCGGTACTTGAGGTCCATGTCCGACGACGTCAACGGCGACAGCAGCGCCTGCCCGGCCGGCACCGGGAGCCCGGCGTCGCGGACGGCCAGCGCGGTCAGCGCCGCCATCAAACCGCCCGCCGAATCCCCGGCCAGCACGATGCGCTCCGGGGCAAACCCCAGCGACAGCACCTGGCGGTAGGCGTCGACGCCGTCGGCGATCGCTTCCTCGACGCCGGCCTGCGGCGCCAACCGGTAGCCGACGTTGAGCACCTGCGCGTCGGCGGCCTCGGACAGCTTGCTGACGAACCGCCGGTGGGAATTGAGGCCCAGCGTCACCAGCGCCGACCCGTGGAAGTAGATGATCACCCGGTCGGAGCTCCGCGCGGCCGGGGCGATGACCCATTCGGCCGGGCAGTGCGGCAATGTGACCGGAGTCACGTCGGTGCCCGGCAGCGGCGGCACCACCCGCAGCGGCTTATCGATCACGTCGAGGCGGGCGCGTTGCAGCAGATCCGGGCGGACCCGGTTGATCACCAGGCCGATCAGGGTCAGGGCGCCCAGCACCGGCCGAACGAAGATGGCGGTCAAGGTGCCGAGTAGCCGGGACTGCCAGCAGGCCGGTCCGTAGTGGGCGGTCGCGGGCCGGCCCTCCCAATCAGGCAAATTCACGGTACCAAGGGTATCGGGTACGCCCGGCCGCGCCGAATCGGCAGGGGCGAGCCTGTGACGGCCCGGCGCGCGCGTCGTAGCGTGGAGTGGTGACTTCACCGCAGACGCTGCCCCGCACCCTCGGCGAATTGCGCGCCGCCGGCCACCACGAGCGGGGGATCAAACAGGAAATCCGGGAAAACCTGCTGGCCCGCCTCGCCGAAGGCGCCGATGGTGAAGCGATCTGGCCGGGTATCTGGGGCTTCGACGACACCGTGATCCCGCAGCTGGAGCGGGCCCTGATTGCCGGCCACGACTTCGTGCTGCTCGGCGAACGCGGCCAGGGCAAGACCCGGCTGCTGCGCTCGCTGGTCGGTCTGCTCGACGAGTGGACGCCGGTGATCGACGGTGCCGAGCTCGGCGAGCACCCCTATTCGCCGATCACCCCGGAGTCCATCCGCAGGGCGGCCGACCTCGGCGACGACCTGCCGGTGGCGTGGAAACACCGCAGCGAGCGCTACACCGAGAAGTTGGCCACCCCGGATACGTCGGTGGCCGACCTGGTCGGCGACATCGACCCGATCAAGGTCGCCGAGGGCCGCACCCTGGGCGATCCGGACACCATCGCCTACGGCCTGATCCCGCGGGCGCACCGCGGCATCGTCGCGGTCAACGAGCTGCCCGACCTGGCCGAGCGCATCCAGGTGTCGATGCTCAACGTGATGGAGGAACGCGACATCCAGGTCCGCGGCTACACGTTGCGGCTGCCGCTGGACGTGCTGGTGGTGGCCAGCGCCAACCCGGAGGACTACACCAACCGGGGCCGGATCATCACCCCGCTCAAGGACCGGTTCGGCGCCGAGATCCGCACCCACTACCCGTTGGAGCTCGACGCGGAGGTCGGTGTCATCGCGCAGGAGGCGCACCTGAGCGCGCAGGTGCCCGACTACCTGCTGCAGGTGATGGCCCGGTTCGCCCGCTACCTGCGCGAATCCCGGTCCGTCGACCAGCGTTCGGGGGTGTCGGCCCGGTTCGCGATCGCCGCGGCCGAGACGGTGGCCGCCTCGGCGCGGCACCGCGGCGCGGTGCTGGGCGAGACCGACCCGGTGGCGCGGGTGGTCGATGTGGGCACGGTGGTCGACGTGCTGCGCGGCAAGCTGGAGTTCGAATCCGGTGAGGAGGGCCGCGAACAGGCGGTGCTCGAACACCTGCTGCGCCGCGCCACCGCCGACACCGCGTCCCACGTGCTCGGTGGGGTGGACGTCGGCCCGCTGGTGTCCGCGGTGGAGCGGGGCGCCGTGGTGACGACGGGGGAGCGGGTGTCGGCCAAGGATGTGCTGGCCGCGTTGCCCAACTTGCCGGTCGTCGAGGCGATCGCGCGCCGGTTGGGCGCGGACACCGATGGGGAACGCGCCGCCGCGCTGGAGCTGGCGCTGGAGGCGCTGTATCTGGCCAAACGCATCGACAAATCATCGGAGGACGGCGAAACCGTCTATGGCTGAACCTATTAAGGGCCACTCACTCCGCTACTCGGCGTACACCGGCGGGCCCGACCCGCTGGCCCCGCCGGTGGATCTGCGTGAGGCGTTGGAGGAGATCGGCCGCGACGTGATGGAGGGCACGTCGCCGCGGCGGGCGCTGTCCGAGCTGCTGCGGCGCGGCACCAAGAACCTGACCGGGGCCGACCGGTTGGCCGCCGAAGCAAACCGGCGTCGACGAGAATTGTTGCGCCGCAACAATCTAGACGGGACCCTGGGCGAGATCAAGAAGCTGCTCGACGAGGCGGTGCTGGCTGAACGCAAGGAGTTGGCCCGCGCCCTCGACGACGACGCCCGGTTCTCCGAATTGCAGCTGGGGGCGTTGCCGTCGTCGCCGGCCAAGGCCGTACAAGAGCTCTCCGACTACCAGTGGCGATCCGGTGAGGGCCGCGAGAAATACGAGCAGATCAAGGATCTGCTCGGCCGCGAACTGCTCGACCAGCGCTTCGCCGGTATGAAACAGGCGCTGCAGGGCGCCAGCGACGAGGACCGCCAACGCGTCGCCGACATGCTCGACGACCTCAACAACCTGCTGGACAAGCACGCCCGCGGCGAGGACACGCCGCAGGACTTTCAGGACTTCATGGACAAGCATGGCGAGTTCTTCCCGGAGAACCCGCGCAACGTTGAGGAGCTGCTGGATTCGCTGGCCAAACGCGCCGCGGCCGCGCAGCGGTTCCGCAACAGCCTGTCCGCCGAGCAACGCGCCGAGCTCGATGAACTGGCCATGCAGGCGTTCGGGTCCCCGGCGCTGCAGCAGTCGCTGATGCGGCTGGACGCCCACCTGCAGGCGGCGCGCCCGGGTGAGGACTGGTCCGGCTCCGCGGAGTTCTCCGGGGACAACCCCTTGGGCATGGGGGAGGGGGTGCAGGCGCTGGCCGACATCGGCGAGCTGGAGCAGCTGGCCGAGCAGCTGGCGCAAAGCTACCCGGGTGCGACCATGGACGACGTCGACCTCGACGCGCTGGCCCGCCAGCTCGGCGACCAGGCCGCCGTCGATGCCCGCACCCTGGCCGAGTTGGAGCGCGCCCTGCTCAACCAGGGGTTTTTGGACCGCAGCTCCGACGGCCAGTGGCGGCTGTCACCCAAGGCGATGCGTCAGCTCGGCCAAACCGCGTTACGCGATGTGGCCCAACAGCTTTCCGGGCGCCGCGGGGAACGCGACCACCGCCGAGCCGGGGCGGCCGGGGAGCTCACCGGCGCCACCCGGCCCTGGCAGTTCGGCGACACCGAGCCGTGGAACGTCACCCGCACCCTGACCAACGCGGTGCTGCGGCAGGCGGGCAGCTCGCCGGACGGCCCCAGCACGCGCATCCGGATCACCGTCGACGACGTCGAGGTCTCCGAAACCGAGACCCGCACCCAGTCGGCGGTGGCGCTGCTGGTGGACACCTCGTTCTCGATGGTGATGGAGAACCGGTGGCTGCCGATGAAGCGCACCGCGTTGGCGCTCAACCATCTGGTCAGCACCCGGTTCCGCTCGGATGCGTTGCAGATCATCGCGTTTGGCCGGTACGCGCGCACCGTGAGCCCCGCCGAGCTGATGGGGCTGGAAGGCGTCTACGAACAGGGCACTAACCTGCACCACGCACTGGCGTTGGCCGGCCGGCATCTGCGCCGCCATCCCAACGCCCAACCGGTGGTGCTGGTGGTCACCGACGGGGAGCCCACCGCGCACCTGGAGGACCTGGAAGGGGAGGGGTCGGCGGTGTTCTTTGACTACCCGCCGCACCCGCGGACCATCGCGCACACCGTGCGCGGCTTCGACGAGGTGGCCCGGCTCGGCGCGCAGGTGACCATCTTCCGGCTGGGCAGCGATCCCGGGCTGGCCCGGTTCATCGACCAGGTCGCGCGGCGGGTGGAGGGCCGCGTCGTGGTGCCCGACCTCGACGGGCTGGGCGCCGCGGTGGTCGGCGACTACCTGCGGTCCCGTCGCCGCCGGTAGGTTCTCGCTCGTTCGAGCCCGCCCGCTCGTTCGCCGAACGTGCGCTCAGGGCGAGATTTCGGCGATTTTTTCGCCATCAGCGCACGTTCGACGATTCTCATCCACCGCGAGCGTGGTGAGATTGCGGCGGTGGTCGTGCATTTTCGAAAACCACGACCCTCGACGCAATCTCAACGCCAGCCGCGGCGGGTGAGCTACTCGGGCTTGTTGCGCCGGTTCTTGCGTTTGATGCCGACCCCGCCCCACAGCGAGAAGCCGCGCACCTTGACCGTCGGCGCACCCGGGGTGCCTTCGCCCTTGACGTCGTGGTCGAAGCCGCCCATCACCCCGTGGCCGTGGATGTCGACGTTGACTTCGGGTGGCAACAGGATGGTCTGCCCGCCCATGATCGAATACGCATTGATCTCGACGTCGGGGGAGGTGAAGTCGGCGTACCGCAGATCCACCACCCCGCCCCCAAACAGCGCGAACGTGGTCAGCCGCTTCGGCACATTCCAGCGGCCGCGCCGCTCGAACGCGCTCATGATGGCCAGCAGCACCGACGACGGCGCGGGCTGGTAGGCGCCGCCGCGCAGCGGGCACACCGAGGAGCCCGGCAGGTCGGCGCGCAGCTCGTCGAGCTCGTCGTAGGTTTGTGCGGCGTAGGCCTTGGTGAGCCGGTCCTCGTATTCGTTCATCGGCAGCCGACCCTGCTCAGCGGCGTCGCTGAGCAGCTGCGCGACCTGGATGCGGTCGGTGTCTGCCGCCCGCGACTCATCCCGCTGCGCTGAATTGCCCATCGGCTATGAGCCTACGACGAACAGAATTTCCTGCAAGGCGGGTTCGCCAAACTGCGTCGTCACCGTTACCGGGCGTGGCCTTGACTGGCCCCGCGGCGGGCGTTTCTGCAGGACGGCGAGCATCTGGTCGGGCACGACGCGGGCTTCAGTCGGGGAGACCGAGCGCTGTGGCCAGGGTCGCCGACCATTGCTTGGCGATGGCGCGCCGGCGCACCGAGTCGTCGGTCAACACGTCGGCCAGGCCGAGGCCACGGGCCAGGTCGAGGGTGATCTGCACCAGGTGGCGGGCCTGCGGGTCGCTGTCGTCGACGCCCAGGGCGCGGACGGTGGCGCGGTGGGTGACCCGGCCGAACTTGGCTTCCAGCGGCACGATCCGCTCCCGCAGCACCGGGTCGGCGGCCGCGTTCGTCCACACCTGCAGCGCCGCCTTGAAAAACGGGCTGGCGAAGGATTCCAGCAGGCCGGTGATCACGGCTTCGGTGCTGGGCGGCCCGTCGACCTGGCCGATGGCGGCGAAGATCCGGGAATCGAACATGACCTCCAGCGCCGCCAGGACCAGATCCTCCCGGGTCGGGAAGTGGTGCTGGGCGGCGCCGCGGGACACCCCGGCGCGTTCGGCGACGACGGACACCGTCGTCGCCGTCCAACCCAGCTCGGCCAGGCATTCGATCGTCGCCTCGAGCAGGCGTTGGCGCGTGGCGCGGCTGCGATCCTGTTTCGGTTCACGGATCGTGGTCACGCTAGGCACCTCCGGGCGCTGGGCACTACTGCGCCCAGCGGGGTTGTCTCTTCTGCAGGAACGCCATCATGCCTTCGCGCACCTCGTCGGTCCCGAAGAAACTCGCCGACCGCGCGGCGAGTTCGTCGGCGGAACGGTCGAACTCGGCGAGCACCGCCGCGGTGGTGAGACGTTTGCTCTCCGCCAGCCCCTGCGGCGACCCCTTGCGCAGGTCGGCGCAGAGTCCGGCGAGCGCGGCCGCGGGATCGTCGGCTGCCACCGTGATCAGCCCGATCGCGGCGGCCTCGTCGGCGCCGAACTTCTCGCCGGTCAGATAGTAGCGGCCCGCGGCGCGCGGACTCAGCCTCGGCAACAGCGTCAGCGAGATCATGAACGGCGCGAGCCCCAGCCGCGCCTCGGTCAGCGCGAACGAGCTGCCGCGCCCGGCCACCACGATGTCGCACGCCGCCACGATCCCCATGCCGCCGGCCCGCACGTTCCCGTCGATCACCGCGACGACCGGCTTCGGCGCGGCGACGATCGTGCGCAGCACGCTGATCATCTGCCGGGTCCGGTCGTCGGCGGCGGTGGCGGGGTCGGTGTTGCTGGCCTCGGACAGGTCGGCGCCGGCGCAGAACGTGTTGCCGGTATGGGTCAGCACGATGCCGCGCACGACCGCGTCGGCGGCGGCCCGCTCGAG
Organism: Mycobacterium sp. pUA109; assembly: GCF_041287095.1. NCBI lineage: Bacteria > Bacillati > Actinomycetota > Actinomycetes > Mycobacteriales > Mycobacteriaceae > Mycobacterium > Mycobacterium sp. pUA109. The sequence continues at coordinate 159,838 of NZ_JBGGKS010000006.1, forward strand.
CCCGGCCAGCAGCTCGGTGACCAACCGCGTCGACAGCGCGTTGCGGTTGTGCGGGGAATCCAGGGTCAGCGTCGCGAAGCCGTCCGCGACGGTGTACCGGACATACGGGGTGTCGGCCATGTCCCGCCTTCCTCAGTAGGACTTGGGCAGTCCGAGGCTGTGCTGGGCGACGAAGTTGAGCACCATTTCCCGGCTGACCGGTGCGATCCGGGCGATGCGCGCCGCGGCCAGCATCGAAGCCAGCCCGTATTCGGCGGTCAGCCCCGACCCGCCGTGCGTCTGGATGGCCTGGTCCAGCGCCTTGATGCTCGCTTCGGCGGCGGCGTACTTGGCCATGTTGGCGGCCTCGGCGGCACCGAACTCGTCGCCGCTGTCGTAGAGCGTCGCGGCCTTCTGCATCATCACCTTGGCCAGCTCCAGCTCGATCTTGACCTGCGCGAGCGGATGCGAAATCCCTTGGTGGGCAGCGATGGACGTCTTCCAGACGGTGCGCTCCTTGGCGTATTCGACCGCCCGGTCGATGGCGTAGCGGCCCATGCCGATCGCCATCGCCGCGCCGAGGATGCGCTCGGGGTTCAGCCCGGCGAACAGCTGGGCGATGGCGGCGTCTTCGCGGCCGACCAGCGCGTCGGCCGGCAGCCGCACGTCGTCGAAGAACAGCGAGAACTGGTGATCGGGCTCGATGATGTCCATCTCTTGCTGGGTTTTGACCAGGCCTTGTGCGTCGGTGGGCATGATGAACAGCGCCGGCCGCAGGTTGCCGGTCTTGGCGTCCTCGGTGCGGGTCACCACCAGGATGGCTTCGGCCTGATCCACGCCGGAGATGAAGTGCTTCTGGCCGCGGATGATCCAGTCGTCACCGTCGCGGCGTGCGGTCGTGGTGATCTGATGTGAGTTCGACCCGGCGTCGGGTTCGGTGATCGCGAACGCCATCTTGGTGGAGCCGTCGGCCAGCCGCGGCAGCCACTTCTGCTTCTGGGCGTCGGTGCCGAACTTGGTGATGATGGTGCCGCAGATCGCGGGGGAGACCACCACCAGCAGCAAGGCCGCGCCGTTGGCGGCCATCTCCTCTTGGACCAGCGCGAGTTCGTAGATGCCGGCCCCGCCGCCGCCGTACTCCTCGGGCAGGTTCACCCCGAGGAAGCCGAGCGCACCCGCCTCGTCCCACAGTTCGGTCAGCGCCTCACCCACCCGGGCCTTCGGCAGCACGTAGTCGCGGTAGTTGTACTTCTCGGTGAGCGCGGCGACCGCGGTGCGCAGTTCCTTTTGCTCAGCGGTTTCGATGAAGCTCATTGGTTCTCCTCATTTTCTACAACGGCTAGGACGGCGCCGACGTCGACTTGCTGGCCGACGGCGACGTTCAGTTCGGTGAGCACCCCCGCCGCGGGGGCGACGATCTTGTGCTCCATCTTCATCGCCTCCAGCCACAGGATCGGCTGGCCGGCATCGACCGTGTCGCCGGCCTGGGCGCCGAGCCGGATGACGGTGCCGGGCATCGGCGCCAGCAGCGACCCGGCCGCGACGTGCTCGGCGGGGTCGACGAACCGCGGCAGCCGGCGCACACTGACCGCTCCCAGCGGGGAGTCGACGCACACCAGATCGCCGTAGCGGGCGATCTCGAAGCGGCGGCGCACCCCGTCGACGTCGGCGACCACCAGCTCCGGGGCCGCCTGCACGACGGAAAGCCCGGGCAGGCCGTCGATCTCGACACCGTCGCGGGTGACCCGGTAGGCGACCTGATGTGTTCCGGTGGTGCGGCTTTCGTAGGATTTGGTCTGTGGCTGCGACGGCAGGTTGCGCCACCCGCTGGGCAGTCCGCCGCCGACGCGTGCGCTGCGCCGGTTCGCCGCGGCGTCGGCCAGGGCTGCGGCCGCGATCGAGGTCGCCTCGTGCTCGGCGGTGACCAGCGGGGCGGCCAGCGCGTCCAGGCCATGGGTGTCGAAGAACGCGGTGTCGGTGTCGCCGGCCAAAAACGCCGGGTGCCGCAGCACCCGGACCAGCAGATCGCGGTTGGTGACCAGACCGTGAATCTTGGCCCGCTGCAGCGCGGTTGCCAGCAGCTGCGCGGCGTCGGTGCGGGTGTCCGCGTACGAGATCACCTTCGCCAGCATCGGGTCGTAGTGCACGCCGACCACCGACCCGTCGACGACGCCGCTGTCCAACCGCACGCCGCCGCGGTCTAAAACACCGAATTCGGTTGCGGTGTCGGGGAACGCGATGCGATGCACGGTGCCGCTCTGCGGCTGCCAGTTGTGCGCCGGGTCTTCGGCGTAGAGCCTGACCTCGATCGAGTGCCCGCGCCGCCCCGGCTGCTCGGGTGGCAGCGGCAAGCCGGCGGCGATTTGCAGCTGCAACCGCACCAGGTCCAGGCCGGTGGTGCACTCGGTGACCGGGTGCTCCACCTGCAGGCGGGTGTTCATCTCCAGGAAGAAGAAGTCGCCCTGCTCGTCGGCGAGGAACTCGACGGTGCCGGCGCCCTGGTAGCCGATCGCGTCGGCTGCCAGGCGGGCCGCCTGGAACAGCCGCTCCCGCATCCCGTCGATCTTTTCGACCAGCGGGGACGGCGCCTCCTCGACGACCTTCTGGTGGCGGCGCTGGATCGAGCACTCGCGTTCGCCTACCGACCACACGGTGCCGTGGGTATCGGCCATCACCTGAACCTCGATGTGGCGGCCGGTCTCCAGGTAGCGCTCGCAGAACACGGTCGGGTCGCCGAAGGCGGATTCGGCTTCCCGGCGGGCGGCGACGATCTGGTCCTGCAGCTGCTCGAGCGCGCGGACGATGCGCATGCCGCGGCCGCCGCCCCCGGCCGAGGCCTTGATCAGCACCGGCAGGTGTGCCTCGGTGACCTCGGCCGGGTCGAGTTCGGCCAGCACCGGCACCCCGGCGGCGTCCATCATCTTCTTCGACTCGACCTTGGACCCCATCTGCTCGATCGCCTTGACCGGCGGACCGATCCAGGTCAGACCCGCGTCGAGCACCGCCTTGGCGAACGCGGCGTTCTCCGACAGGAAGCCGTAGCCGGGATGAATCGCGTCGGCGCCGGCGGCGCGGGCGGCGTCGATGATCGCCTCGCCGCGCAGGTAGGTCTCGGCGGGGGTGTTGCCCGGCAGCCGGATCGCGGCGTCGGCGGCGCCGACATGGGGGGCGTCGGCGTCGGCGTCGGAGAACACCGCAACGGTGCCGATCCCCATCGCGCGGCAGGTCGCGAAGACCCGGCGGGCGATTTCGCCGCGGTTGGCGACCAAGACGGACGTTATGGCCATGTCACTCACATCCTGAAGACGCCGAAGCGTTCGGCGCCGCTGATCGATTCGGTCGCGATGGCGGACAAGCACATGCCCAGCACGGTGCGGGTGTCGCGGGGGTCGATGACGCCGTCGTCGTAGAGCATCCCGGACATGAACATCGGCAGCGATTCCTGCTCGATCTGCTGCTCCACCATGGCGCGCATCCCGGCGTCGGCTTCTTCGTCCCAGGCCTGTCCGCGGGCCTCGGCGGCCGCCTTCCCGACGATCGAGATCACCCCGGCCAGCTGCGCGCCGCCCATCACCGCCGACTTGGCGCTGGGCCAACTGAACATGAACCGCGGGTTGTAGGCGCGCCCGGACATGCCGTAGGCACCCGCGCCGTAGGACGCGCCGAGGACCAGCGAGATGTGCGGCACCGTCGAATTGGACACCGCGTTGATCATCAGCGAGCCGTGCTTGATGATGCCGCGCTGCTCGTATTCTTTGCCGACCATGTAGCCGGTGGTGTTGTGCAGGAACAGCAGCGGGGTGTCGTAGCGGTTGGCCAACTGGATGAACTGGGTGGCCTTCTGGGCTTCTTCGGAGAACAGCACCCCGCGGGCGTTGGCGAGAATGCCGACCGGGAAGCCGTGTAGCTCGGCCCATCCGGTCACCAGGCTGGAACCGTAGAGCGGTTTGAACTCGTCGAAGTCGGAGCCGTCGACGATCCGAGCGATCACCTCGCGCGGGTCGAACGGGATCTTCAGATCCGACGGCACGATGCCGAGCAGCTCCGCGGCGTCATACCGCGGTTCGATCACCTGCGCGCGCGGCGCCGGTCCGCGCTTGCGCCAGTTGAGGCGTTTGACGATGGAGCGCCCGATCCGGATCGCGTCTTGCTCGTCGACGGCGAAGTAGTCGGCCAAACCCGAGGAGCGGGCGTGCATCTCGGCGCCGCCGAGCGATTCGTCGTCGGACTCCTCCCCGGTCGCCATCTTGACCAGCGGCGGCCCGCCCAGAAAGACCTTGGAGCGCTCCTTGATCATCACCACGTGATCGGACATGCCGGGGATGTAGGCGCCACCGGCGGTGGAGTTGCCGAACACCAGCGCAATCGTGGGAATGCCGGCGGCCGACGCGCGGGTGAGGTCACGGAACATCTGCCCGCCGGGAACGAAGACGTCCTTCTGGGTCGGCAGATCGGCCCCGCCGGATTCCACCAGCGAGATCACCGGCAGCCGGTTCTCGCGCACGATGTCGTTGATGCGCAACGTTTTCCGCAGTGTCCACGGGTTGCTGGTGCCGCCCTTGACGGTGGGATCCGGCGCCACGATCATGCATTCGACGCCCTCGACGATGCCGATACCGGCGATCGTGGAGGCCCCGACATGGAATTGGCTGCCGTAGGCGGCCAGTGGGCACAGCTCGAGGAACGGCGAGTCCTCGTCGATCAGCAGCTCGATGCGCTCCCGGGCGGTCAGCTTGCCGCGCTTGCGATGCCGGGCCACCTTGTCCGGCCCACCGCCCGCGATGGCCTTGGCCAGTTCGGTTTCCAGCTCGGACAGCTTGGTGGTCATCGCCGCCGCGGCGGCGGTGTACTCCGCGGAGTTCGGGTCGAGGGCAGACCTCAGTATCGTCATTGGTACCCCAGTAATTTCGCTGCCAGCATGGTCATGATTTCGTCGGTGCCGCCGCCGATGCCGATGATGCGGAAGTCGCGGTAGATGCGTTCGACTTCGGATTCCCGCATGTAGCCCATGCCGCCGAACAGTTGCAGCGCCTCGTTGACCACCCAGGCACCGTTTTCGACGGCGGTGTTCTTGGCGAAGCACACCTCGGTGATCAGGTCGGTTTCGCCGGCTTCGGCGCGCTGCACCAGCGCGCGGGTGTAGACCCGGGCGACGTCGACCTTGCGGGCCATTTCGGCGAGCTTCATCTGCACGTGTTGGCGGCTGATCAGCGGCCGGCCGAACGTCTGCCGGTCCCGGCACCAGGCCACGGCCAGATCCAGGGCGCGCTGCGCGTGCCCGTAGGCCAGTACCGCCAACCCGATGCGTTCGGACACGAACGCCGCGGCGATCTGCGCGAAACCGCTGTTCTCTTCCCCGACCAGGTTTTCCACCGGCACGTGGACGTCGACGAACGACAACTCGGCGGTGTCCGACGCCAGCCAGCCCATCTTGTCCAGCTTGCGCGACACCGTGAATCCCGGAGTGTCCTTGTCGATCACGAGCAGCGAGATGCCGGCGGCGCCCGGCCCGCCGGTGCGCACCGCGGTGGTCACGAAATCGGCGCGCACCCCGGAGGTGATGAACGTCTTGGCGCCGTTGACGATGTAGTGGTCGCCGTCGCGGCGGGCGGTGGTGGACAGGTTGTTGACGTCGGACCCACCACCGGGTTCGGTGATGGCCAGCGCACCGATCAGGTCGCCGGCCAGGGTGGGTTTGACGTAGCGGTCGATCAGCGTCGGGTCGCCGGACGCGGCGATGTGCGGGCAGGCGATCGCGCAGGTGAACAGCGACGCCCACAGCCCGCCGGACACCCCGGCGTAGAGGGCTTCCTCCACCAGGGTGACTTCGTCGATGCGGGTGCCGCCCGACCCGCCGACCGACTCCGGGAACGCCAGCCCGAGCAGACCCAGCGCACCGGCTTTCTTGTGCAGTTCGCGGGGCAATTCGCCGTCGCGCTCCCACTGATCGAGGTCGGGCAAGACCTCGCGCTCCACGAATCCGCGGACGGTGGCGCGCAGCGCCGTCCGCTCCTCGTCGGTCCACACGGTGCTCACGGCAGCAACTCCTCCGGGATGTCGAGGTAGCGAGACCGCAGCCACTCCGCGAGTCCCTTGGCCTGCGGATCGAATCGGGCGTTGTACGCCACGCCCTTGCCGAGCAGTCCTTCGAGCACGAAGTTCACCGCCCGCAGCTTCGGCAGCACGGTGCGGGTGACGGTCAGCGGCGCGGCCTCCGGCAGCAGCCGTTTGACCTCGTCGACCGTCAACGCATGCACCAGCCAGCGCCACTGCGCGTCGGTGCGCACCCAGACGCCGATGTTGGCGTTGCCGCCCTTGTCCCCGCTGCGGGCCGCGGCGATCGTCCCCAGCGGTGCCCGCCGGGAACCGCCGGACGGCAGCGGCTCGGGAAGTTGCGGCGCCGCGACCTCGGCCAGCGGCTGGGTCTCGGTCGGCGGCGCGATGTCCACCCGGGCACCGTCGGGCAGCACCGCGATGTGCGGCACCTTCTCCTGGTCGACGTAACCCGGGCTGTAAATGCCGTACGGCGACCCGTTGCCGGGCATCGCGGTGAACGAGCAGCCCGGGTAGCTGGCCAGCGCCAGCTCCACGGCGACGTTGGAGAAGGCGCGGCCGACCTTGTTCGGGTCGGGGTCGCGCACCACGCAGCGCAGCAGCGCGGTCGCCTGTTCCTCGGTTTCGGCGTCGGGGCGATCCAGCCGGGCCAGCGTCCAGTCGAGTTCCTGGGGTCGCACCGGCAGCCACGATTCGAGCTGGGTGCGCGCGAGCTCGGCCTTGGCGTCGATGTCCAGGCCGGTGAGGATGAATTCCATCTCGTTGCGGAAGCCGCCGAGGGTGTTCAGCGACACCTTCAGCTGCGGCGGCGGTGGTTCCCCGGTGACGTCGCTGATCAGCACCCGGTCGGTGCCGTCCTGGCGCAGCGCGATGCTGTCGAGCCGGGTGGTCACGTCGGGTCCGGCGTAGCGCGCGCCCTGGATCTCGTACATGAGCTGCGCCTCGACGGTGTCGACGGTGACCGCGCCGCCGGTGTTGGGGTGCTTGGTGATGACGCTGGAGCCGTCGCGGCGGATCTCGGCGATCGGGAAGCCGGGCCGCCGCAGGTCGGCGATCTCGGCGAAAAAGGAGTAGTTGCCGCCGGTGGCTTGGGTGCTGCACTCGATCACGTGCCCGGCGACGACGGCGCCGGCGAGCTGGTCGTAGTCGGTGCGGCCCCAGCCGAAATGCGCCGCCGCGGGGCCCACGATGACCGAGGCGTCGGTGACCCGGCCGGTGACGACCACGTCGGCGCCGGAGTGCAGGCACTCGACGATGCCCCACGCGCCTAGGTAGGCGTTGGCCGCCAGCGGCGCGCCGAGGTTCAACTCGGCCGCGCGGGCGGTGATGTTGTCGCCCTCGACGTGGGCGATCTTCGCGGCGAGCCCCAACCGGTCGTTGATCTCGCGGAGTTTGGTGGCCAGCCCGGCCGGGTTGAGGCCGCCGGCGTTGACGACGATCTGGACGTTGCGGTCCAGCGCCAGACCCAGACAGTCCTCCATCTGGCGCACGAACGTCTTGGCGTAGCCGAGGCTGGCGTCCTTCATCATGTCCCGGCCCAGGATCAGCATGGTCAGCTCGGCGAGGTAGTCGCCGGTCAAAACGTCGAGGTCGCCGCCCTCCAGCATTTCCCGGACCGCGCTGAGCCGGTCGCCGTAGAAGCCCGAACAGTTGCCGATGCGGATCAGATCCGGATCGGCGGCAAGGTCGCTCATCGAGGACGAGTCTCGCAGCGGTCCCGAAAAAAAGCAAGCACACATGCTTGTTTTTTGGGCTCCGGCCGTGAGCCGGAGGGCTGACCGCCATTTTGGTGCCGATGCTGGTCACCGGCTATCCTGGCGAGAACTGTCGGCGCTGGACTGTGCACGGCAACATCGGTATCAAGGAGAAGCTCGATCATGGCTGTGCCCAAGCGCAGGATGTCGCGTGCGAACACCCGTTCCCGTCGCGCGCAGTGGAAAGCCGAAGCCCCCGGGTTGGTCAACGTCACCGCGGGCGGCCAGCAGCACAAGGTGCCGCGTCGGCTGCTCAAGGCCGCGCGCCTGGGCCTGATCGACCTCGACCGCCGCTAGTTAGGCTGCCGCGGCGCCGAGCGTGCGTCCAGGGCGGGGATTCGCCCGATTTTCCGCCACAGGTGCACGTTCGGCGGCTGAGCTGGCGAGAGCGGCGGCGCTGACCAGGGCCAAACCGTCAGGGCGCGCCTCTTAGGCCGCTCTCAGGCGATGGGATAAAACTAGAGGCCGTGCGGATACTTGTCGTCGATGACGATCGCGCGGTGCGTGAATCGCTACGCAGATCCCTTTCCTTCAACGGCTATTCGGTGGCATTGGCGACCGACGGCGTGGAGGCGTTAGAGGCGATCGCTGCGGATCGGCCCGACGCGGTGATTCTGGATGTGATGATGCCGCGGCTGGACGGCCTGGAAGTCTGCCGTCAGCTGCGCAGCACCGGCGATGATCTCCCCATCCTGGTGTTGACCGCCCGCGACTCGGTGTCCGAGCGGGTCGCGGGTCTGGATGCCGGTGCCGACGACTACTTGCCTAAACCCTTCGCGCTCGAAGAGTTGCTGGCCCGGATGCGGGCCCTGTTGCGGCGCACCGTCCCCGATGTGTCCGGCGACTCCGCGCCAATGACGTTCACCGACTTGACGCTGGACCCGGTGACCCGTGAAGTCACCCGCGGGGAGCGCCAAATCAGCCTGACCCGTACCGAATTCGCGCTGCTGGAGATGCTGATCGCGAATCCGCGCCGGGTGTTGACCCGCAGCCGCATTCTGGAGGAGGTGTGGGGCTTCGACTTCCCGACCTCCGGGAATGCGCTGGAGGTCTACATCGGGTATCTGCGTCGGAAAACGGAGGCCGAGGGGGAGTCGCGGCTGATCCACACCGTGCGCGGTGTGGGTTATGTGTTGCGCGAGTCGTCGCCTTGATGCCGTCGCTGGGACACCGCGGTCCGCGGCGAGGCACCACGTCGGTGTCGCTGCGCGGGCGGGTGATGCTGCTGGCGATGTCGATGGTGGCGATGGTCGTCTTTTTGATGGCGTTCGCCGTCTACAAGGTGATCTCGGTCGCGCTGTATAAGGACATCGACAACCAGCTGTGGAGCCGCGCGCAGCTGCTGATCGCCAGCGGTTCCCTGGCGGCCAATCCCGGCAAAGCCATCGAGGGCACCGCCTACTCGGATGTGAACGCGATGCTGGTGGTGCCCGGCCGGGCGACCTATATGGCCAATCAGCAAGGACAGCGGCTGCCGGTGGAAGGGCCGGAGGAGGCCGTCATCCGCGGTGAGCGGTTCATGTCCTGGCACACCGTGGGCAAGCAGCGGGTGTTCGCCGTGCACTTGCCCAACGACAACTCGCTGCTGATCTCCAAGAGCCTGGTCCCCACCGACGCGGTGATGACGCGGCTGCGGTGGGTGCTGCTGGTCGTGGGCGGGGTCGGGCTGGCGGTCGCCGCGATCGCCGGGGAGATGGTGACCCGCGCCGGGTTGCGGCCGGTGGGCCGTCTCACCGAGGCGGCCGAACGGGTGGCGCGCACCGACGACCTGCGACCCATCCCGGTCTACGGCAGCGACGAATTGGCCCGGCTCACCGAGGCGTTCAACCTGATGCTGCGGGCGTTGGCCGAGTCACGGGAGCGGCAGGCGCGATTGGTCGCCGACGCCGGCCACGAACTGCGCACCCCGCTGACCTCGCTGCGCACCAACGTGGAGTTGCTGATGGCCTCGATGGAGCCCGGTGCCCCACGACTGCCGGAGCAGGAAATGGCCGATCTGCGTGCCGATGTGATCGCCCAGATCGAGGAACTCTCCACCCTGGTCGGTGATTTGGTGGACCTCACCCGAGATGAGGCCCGCGAAGTGGTGCATGAACCGGTGGACATGTCCGAGGTCATCGACCGCAGCCTGGAGCGGGTCCGGCGGCGCCGCAACGATATTGAGTTCGACGTCGAGGTCACCGGATGGCAGGTCTACGGCGATGCCGCCGGGCTGTCCCGTGCGGTGCTGAATCTGCTGGACAATGCGGCGAAATGGAGCCCGTCGGGCGGGCGGGTCGGTCTGCGGCTGACCCAGCTCGATCCGTCCCACGCCGAGCTGGTGGTCTCCGATCAAGGGCCGGGCATCCCGCCGGAGGAGCGCCGGCTGGTGTTCGAGCGGTTCTTCCGGTCGGCCTCGGCGCGGGCGATGCCCGGTTCGGGTTTGGGACTGGCAATCGTCAAACAGGTGGTCCTCAAGCATGGCGGCGCCCTGCGCGTCGAAGACACCAGCCCGGGCGCTCAGCCGCCGGGAACCTCGATCTACCTGCTGTTGCCCGGGCGTCCGGTTGCCGATGTGGCGTTGCCCACGCCGATGGCAGACCCGCAGGTCGCGGCCACCGCGCCCCCCGGCGGGCAAAAATCTGCGAACCCACCGAGTAGCATCACAGACGATTCTCAGTCCGGGCAGGCAACGTAGTCGTGCAGCACACGTTGCATCTCATTTCAACTCCGAGGAGGAGTGACGTAGCGACATGACGAATCACCCACGGTATTCGCCACCGCCGCAGCCGGAGCACCACACGGGGTCGGCCCCGGTGATGCCGTCACCCGAGCACACCGGGCAGATTCCGCACCAGACGCTGTCCCACCCGTACGACTGGCGCTACGCGCAGCAGCAACAACGGCAACTGCCGCGCCCGCCGTACGACGGCTATCGGGGCGCTCCGCCCGGATTTGACCGCCCCCCGGCCGATTTCCGGCCGATGCCGCAAAAGCGTTCCCGGACAGGGTTATTGATGACCGGCGCGGTAGCCATCGCGGTGGTGTCGGCCGGTATCGGCGGAACCGTTGCGACGGTGATGCATCCGGACCGGCAGACCGTGGTCGGCGCCCCGTCGGTGACGGCACCCGGCAACACGCCGGGTCAGCCGGCCGCCGCGAGCCTGCCCGAGGGCACGGTGGAGAAGGTCGCCGCCAAGGTGGTGCCCAGCGTGGTGATGCTGGAAACCGACCTGGGTCGCCAGTCCGAGGAGGGCTCGGGCATCATCTGGTCCACCGACGGGCTGATCCTGACCAACAACCACGTCGTCGCGGCCGCCGCCAAAACCGATCATCCCGGCCCGGACGGTCCGAAAACCACCGTGACCTTCGCCGATGGACGTACCGCATCGTTCACCGTGGTCGGGGCCGACCCGGCCAGCGACATCGCCGTCGTCCACGTCGACGGGGTGTCCAACCTGACCCCGATCTCGCTGGGCGCCTCGGCGAATCTGCGGGTCGGCCAGGACGTGGTGGCCGTCGGGTCCCCGCTGGGACTGGAGGGCACCGTCACCACCGGGATCGTCAGCGCGCTCAACCGGCCGGTCTCGACCAGCGGTGAGGCGGGGAACCAGAACACCGTTCTGGACGCCATCCAGACCGACGCCGCGATCAACCCGGGTAACTCCGGTGGCGCGTTGGTCAACATGAACGGCGATCTGGTCGGCATCAACTCGGCGATCGCCACCCTGGGCGGTGATTCGGCCGAGGCGCAAAGCGGCTCGATCGGGCTGGGCTTCGCCATCCCGGTGGATCAGGCCAAGCGCATCGCCGACGAGTTGATCAACAGCCCCAGCCACACCGCGACCCACGCCTCGCTGGGGGTGCGGGTCACCAGCGATCGCACCGCCCACGGTGCGAAGATCGTCGAGGTGGTTGCCGGGCAGGCCGCGGCCAAGGCGGGGTTGCCCGACGGCGTCACCGTCACCAAGCTCGACGACCGCCCGATCGGCGGCGCCGACGCGTTGGTCGCCGCCGTGCGGTCCAAGGCGCCCGGTGAAACGGTGACGCTGACGTACCTGGAGCCGGGCGGGGACAGCAAAACCGTGCAGGTCGTGCTGGGTACGGCGGAGCAGTGATGGGAGTCGGCGGGCCGCGGTCCGTGCCTGCAGATACGGTGGCATCCATGGAAGAGGCAGGGGACATGGTCGGCAGGGCCCTCGTCGTCGTGGTCGACGACCGCACCGCGCACGGCGATGAGGATCACAGTGGGCCGTTGGTGACCGAGTTGCTTGCCGAGGCCGGGTTTTTAGTGGACGGCGTGGTGGCCGTGGCCGCCGACGAGGTCGAGATCCGCAATGCGCTGAACACCGCGGTGATCGGCGGGGTGGACCTGGTGGTGTCGGTGGGCGGTACCGGAGTGACGCCCCGCGACGTCACCCCCGAAGCCACCCGCGAGATTCTGGACCGGGAAATCCTCGGTATTTCCGAAGCGCTGCGGGCCTCGGGGCTATCGGCGGGGATCGTCGACGCCGGTTTGTCACGCGGGCTGGCCGGAATATCGGGGAGCACGCTGGTGGTCAATCTCGCCGGTTCCCGTTATGCCGTCCGTGACGGAATGGCGACCCTGAATCCGCTGGCCACCCAGATCATTGGCCAATTATCGAGTTTGGAGATCTGAACCCGGTGTTCGACACCGAATTTCCGGCCGCATCGGCCGACGAGCGCGACCCGGACACCGCGCGCGACATCGAGGAGCGCGAGCGGTGGCTGCGGGATAACGTGCCACCGCATCACGGCTGATCAGGGCCCTACACCGGGCATTGTCGAGGTCACGGCCCGGTTAACGTTCGATTCCCACTTCATCGGCAATCTCGCCGAAAACGCGCGATTGTGCGCAGCTGCGCATACGGTTTTCCTGGGCGAAGTCACGTCGCCCCAGAAGTGGTGCCAACGGAACGGCTTATGAAAGGGGCGTTCATGCTCAAGGGGTTCAAGAATTTCTTGATGCGCGATGACGTGATCACCGTGGCCGTCGGTCTGGTCGTCGCGACGGCTTTCTCGAACCTGGTGAAGGCCTTTACCGACAGCGTTATCACCCCGCTGGTGGCGGCCGCTCAGCCCGGCAGCGGAAAGCTCGGGTTGGGGGTGCAGCTCAAATCCGGTAACGAGGCGACGTTTATCGACTTCGGGACAGTGATCTCGGCCATCATCTACTTCGTTGTTTTCATGGCGGTGGTTTATTTCCTGATCGTGCTGCCCTACAAGCACATCCAGGCGCGTCGCGGGATCACCGTGTTCGGCGACGACGAGCCGGCCCCGTCCACCAAGACCTGCGAGGAGTGCCTGTCCGACGATCTGCCGCTGGCGGCCCGCAAATGCAAGCACTGCGGCAGCCTGCAGGTCAGCTCGCCTAGTGCAGGGTGAACGTCACCGTCTGCGTCAGCGCGGCCCCGGCGACGGCGTTGGCGGCGCTGACCGGCAGCGCTACCAGCACCACCCGGTCCTCGGATTGACCCGGCTGTTTGGCCGACACCAGGACCACCACCGCATTGCTGGCCACCAGCTTCGGGGCAGCCCCGCCGGGTGAGGCGGCGCCCGGGGCCTCGGGGGCGGCGGCCAGGATGTCGACCACGTCGCCGGGGCGAAGCAGATCGATCAGCCCGGCGTCGGCTGGATGCACCGGCACGATCCGGGCGTCGGGCCCGGCCGTTGACTCGGCCAGCCGCGCCCCCAGCAACCGGACATCGGTGAGCACCTCCCCGCGCCGCGTCGCGCCCGCCACCGTCGCACCGGCCACCGCACCCAGGCTGGTTTGCGCCCCGTCCGGGATCGTCGTGGTCGGCCGCGGCTCGAGCCGGACATCGTCGGTGGTCAACGCCGTGCCCGGCTGCAGGTCGTGCGCCGCGACCAGCACCGGGGCGCGGTCGGCGTCGGGATCGGAGCGCAACGCCGCGATTCCGGCCAACACGACCAGTCCGCCGGCGGCGACCCGGCGGGCCAGCACGGTGCGGGCCCAATCGGGGTGCAGCCACAGCGCGAGCCGGCTGGTCAGGGTGGGGTTGAGCGATTCGCCCATGCCGCCACGGTAGGCAGCAACCTACCCGGGCGCCTGCGTCGTAGCGCGCGGGCTGTGGATAAGGAGCGCCGTTTTAGCTCGAGGCGGCCGCAGTGGACGGTGCGGGGGAGGAGCTGGCGGTCGCTGTGCTCGACTTCTCGGTGGACGTGGACTTGTCGCTGGAGCTGGACTCCGAGCTGCTCTTGGCGGAGCCGTTGATGGTGCTCTTCGTCGACTCGCGGCTGTCGGTGCGGTAGAAACCGGTGCCCTTGAACACCACACCGACCGACCCGAACAGCTTGCGGAGTCGACCCGAGCACTTCTCGCAGGTGGTCAACGCATCGTCGGTGAACGCCTGCACCGCGTCGAAGCGGTTGCCGCACGCGGTACACGCATAGCTATAAGTCGGCACAGAAACCTCCGGGATGTGCGCAGAGTTGTTAGCACTCTACAGTGCTAAGTGCTAGAACCGCTATGTGGCGCGTGTCATTCCCGCGCCGAGCGAGGTCACGCCCGCGCCGGGGGTCAGCGCGTGGGTCATCCGCACATCGTGCGGCTCGCACGGCAGCTCGTCGAGCACCTCCTCATCGCGCACCACCGCGATCCGCGGCGCATCGGGCGCGGCCAGCGCCAGGGAGCGGTCATAGAAGCCGCCGCCGCGGCCCAGCCGCACCCCGCGGCGGTCGACGGCCAGCGCCGGCACCAGCACCACCCCCGCCTGCCTAAGTGCCGACGCCGGCAGCCACGGCTCGGGCGGTTCGAGCAGGCCGAACCGCGCGGTCACCAGCCGCCCCGGCCGGTACTCGCCCCACCGCAGCGGCAGCGGAACGTCGTCGCCGGTGGTGCGGGCAACCGGCAGCAGCACCCGCAGGTCGCGACGCAGCAACGCGTCCAGCATGCCGATCGCGCCCGGTTCGGCGCCCACCGGCACGTAGGCGCAGACGGTGCCGGTGCTGGTCGTCAGCGCGGCGAGGTGTTCGGTGAGTGCCTGCGCTTCGGCGGCACGCACGTCGTCGGCAACCGCGCGGCGGGCCTGCAGCAGCCGGCTGCGCAGCGCGGCCTTGCCTGCGGTGCCCATGGCCTCCACGATGCCAGGACGGACTTTCCCGCTGCCACACCCCAATGCGCAGGCCGATGCCGTTATCGTGTGAACGATGTCTGGATCACAGCTTCCGGTTCCGCGCACGGCGATCGTGCCCGCGGCCGGTCTGGGCACCCGATTTTTGCCCGCCACCAAGACGGTGCCCAAGGAGCTGCTGCCGGTGGTCGACACCCCCGGTATCGAGTTGGTGGCCGCCGAGGCCGCCGATGCCGGTGCCGAGCGGTTGGTGATCGTCACCTCCGAGGGCAAAGACAGCGTCGTCGCCCACTTCGTCGAAGACCTGGTGCTGGAAGGCACGCTGGAGGCGCGCGGCAAGAAGGCCATGCTGGCCAAGGTGCGCCGGGCGCCCGAGCTGATCAAGGTCGAGTCGGTGGTGCAGGCCGAGCCGCTGGGGCTGGGCCACGCCATCGGCTGCGTGGAGCCCACCCTGGGCGACGACGAGGACGCGGTCGCGGTGCTGCTGCCCGACGACCTGGTGCTGCCGACCGGGGTGCTGGAGACCATGTCGAAGGTGCGGGCCAGCCGCGGCGGCACCGTGTTGTGCGCCATCGAGGTCACGCCCGAGGAGGTCAGCGCCTACGGCGTCTTCGCTGTCGAACCGGTGCCCGACAGCGACAACCCGGACGTGCTCAAGGTCGTCGGCATGGTGGAGAAACCCAAGGCCGAGGATGCGCCGTCGCTGTACGCCGCCGCCGGGCGTTATGTGCTCGACCGGGCCGTCTTCGATGCGTTGCGCCGCATCGACCGCGGTGCCGGCGGCGAAGTGCAAATCACCGACGCGATCGCGCTGCTGATCTCCGAAGGCCACCCGGTCCACGTCGTCGTGCACCGCGGGTCTCGACACGATCTGGGAAATCCCGGCGGCTACCTCAAGGCTGCGGTTGACTTTGCCTTGGATCGTGACGACTACGGCCCGGAATTGCGGCGGTGGTTGGTGGCGCGATTGGGCCTGACCGAAGATTAGTCACCGGGCAATCGGATCGGGCCGACGCCGGGCACTGGAAGTTCGGCGGTAACCGCTCGACGGCAGAAAGGCGCGCGTTGCGTTCGGTGGAGGAGCAGCAGGCTCGGGTGACGGCGGCTGCGGTGGCGCCAAGACCGATCCAGGTTGCGATCGCCGAAGCGCAGGGCCTGATGTGCGCGGAAGAAGTCGTCACCGAGCAGCCGATGCCGGGCTTTGACCAGGCCGCGATCGACGGCTACGCGGTGCGCAGCGTCGACGTGCTCGACGTCCACGATGACGAGGCCGGGACGGCGTCCGGCGAGGTCAGCCTGCCGGTGATGGGAACCATCGAGGCCGGGGCGCGCACCCCCAGCCGGTTGCAGCCGCGCCAGGCCGCGCGGGTCCAGACCGGGGCCCCGATGCCGACGCTGGCCGACGCGGTGTTGCCGCTGCGCTGGACCGACGGCGGACAGAACCGGGTGCGGGTGCTGCGCGGGGTGCGCTCGGGCGCCTATGTCCGTCGCACCGGCGACGATGTGCAGCCCGGCGACGTCGCGGTGCGGTCCGGGACGATTATCGGCGCCGCGCAGGTGGGGCTGCTGGCCGCGGTGGGCCGCGAACGGGTGCTGGTGCATCCGCGGCCGCGGCTGTCGGTGATGTCGGTGGGGGGCGAGCTGGTCGACATCGCCCGCACCCCGGGCAACGGCCAGGTGTATGACGTCAACTCCTATGCGTTGGCGGCCGCCGGCCGCGACGCCGGTGCCGAGGTGAACCGGGTCGGCATCGTCAGCAGCGACCCCACCGAACTACGCGAAGTGGTCGAGGGTCAGCTGAACCGGGCCGAGATCGTGGTGATCGCCGGCGCGGTCGGGGGGGCGGCCGCCGAGGCGGTGCGCGCGGTGCTGTCCGAACTCGGCGAGATGGAGGTCGCCCGGATCGCCATGCATCCGGGCTCCGTGCAAGGTTTCGGTCAGCTGGGGTCGGACGGGGTGCCGACGTTCCTGCTGCCGGCCAACCCGGTCAGCGCGCTGGTGGTGTTCGAGGTGATGGTCCGGCCGCTGATCCGGTTGTCGCTGGGCAAGCGGCAGCCGATGCGCCGGGTGGTGCCGGCCCGCACCCTGTCGCCGATCAGCTCGGTGGTCGGACGCAAGGGCTACCTGCGGGGCCAGCTGATGCGGGATCAAGACACCGACGAATACCTGGTGCAGGCGCTGGGCGGGGCCCCGGGTGCGTCCTCGCACCTGCTGGCCACCCTGGCCGAAGCGAACTGTCTGGTGGTGGTGCCCGAGGAGGCCGAGCAGATTCCGACCGGTGAACTCATCGACGTCGCCTTTTTGGCTCAGCGCGGCTGAGCGGCGTACACGCTCGTGAACTTGTGGCGCTCCACCTCCCAGCATCCGGGTTGGCCGAAGGTGCTGGGGCCGCTACGGGTGGCGGCCGGGGTGATCCGGCTGCGGCCGGTGCGGATGCGCGACGGCGCGCACTGGAGCCGGATCCGGCTGGCCGACCGGGCCTACCTGGAGCCGTGGGAGCCCACCGCGGAGGTGAATTGGAATCTGCGGCACGCGCTTTCGGCGTGGCCCACGGTGTGTTCCAGCCTGCGTGCGGAGGCCCGCAAGGGCCGCATGCTGCCGTTCACCATCGAGCTGGACGGCCAGTTCTGCGGCCAGTTGACGATCGGCAACGTCACCCACGGGGCGTTGCGGTCGGCGTGGATCGGCTACTGGGTGTCCAGTGCCGCCACCGGCGGCGGCGTGGCCACCGGGGCGTTGGCGTTGGGCCTCGACCACTGCTTCGGGTCGGTGAAACTGCATCGGGTGGAAGCCACCGTGCGTCCGGAGAACGCGGCCAGCCGGGCGGTGCTGGCCAAGGTCGGTTTCCGGGAAGAGGGCTTGCTGCGGCGCTACCTCGACGTCGACGGGGGCTGGCGTGACCACCTGTTGGTGGGCCTGACCGTCGAGGAGGTCGCCGGCTCGGTGACCTCGCGGCTGGTGCGAAACGGCCAGGCCAGCTGGGTGTGAATCGTTTTGGGCCGTCGAGCCTGCGGTCATGGCTCGAGGCTGCGCTCACGGCTTCGAGCCTGTACTGAGAGCGTGTTTTTCGGCTGAAAGACGCTCTGGTTACAGGCTCGGCGCCGTAGCTGCAGGCTCGATGCCCCGAGCGCAGTCGCGGGGCACCGAACGCCCCTCGCGAGAATTTCGGTGTTACTAGTGTGGCAATTGTGGCTATTGGGGCTTTGCTGGAGTAAATTACAGACATGTAATCGTACTCGGCGCGTCGGCCGCGGACGCGCTGGTCGCACACCTAGCCTTGGCTAGGAAAGGAGCAGGCCACCATGCCCAGCATCCCCCAATCGTTGCTCTGGATATCACTGGTAGTGCTTTGGCTCTTCGTGCTGGTGCCCATGCTGATCAGCAAGCGCGAGGCCGTCCGCCGTACCAGCGATGTCGCCTTGGCGACGCGGGTGCTCAACAGCGGCAGCGCCGCCCGGCTGCTCAAACGCGGCGGCCCGGCCGCCGGTCATCGCAGTGACCCCGATTGGCAGCCCGAGCAAGACCACGCCGACGACGAGCTCGACGACGCCGAAACCGAGGCCCCGTCGCAGGCGGTGGCCGTGCACGCGGCCGAGGTTGACGACGCCGAGCCGGATTACCTCGACGTCGAGGTGGTCGAAGAGGATTCCGGGGCGCTGCCGGTGGGGGCCAGCGCGGAGGCGACCGACGCCGATGACCCCGCGCAGCCGGTGGCCGAGGACCCGCTTACCGACGAGGCGGAGTACGAGACCGAAGACCTCGACGACGACGAAGAGGCCGGCTGGGACGGCGACGACGACGTCGATGAGGCCGACGCCGACGAATACGAGTACGTCGAAGATACTTCGGGGCTGGAAGCCGAGGCCGACCCGCCCACCACGGCGACCCGGGCGCCGTCGTCGGGGGCGTCGCGGCGCCGGCGCTACGACTCCAAAACCGCCGCCGCCGTCAGCGCGCGCAAGTACAAGTTCCGCAAGCGGATGCTGATGGCCATGGCGCTGGTGCTGGTGGCCTCGGCCGCGGCGGCCTTCACCGTGGCGCCCAGTGCGTGGTGGCTGTGCGGCAGCGCCGCCGGGGTGACCGTGCTCTACCTGGCCTACCTGCGTCGCCAGACCCGCATCGAAGAGCGGGTGCGGCGCCGGCGCATGCAGCGGATGGCACGGTCGCGGCTCGGCGTGGAAAACACGCACGACCGCGAATTCGACGTGGTCCCGTCCCGGTTGCGCCGGCCCGGCGCCGCGGTGCTCGAGATCGACGACGAGGACCCGGCCTTCGAGCATCTCGCCTACGCCTCGTATGCGCGCGATTACGACTGGCGCACCGACCTCCCGCGCGCGGCCGGCCAGTAGCCCGTCGCAAACCGTGTTCGGTTTCTGGTCACCGGGCGGTGGCTGGTAACCTGCTAGCGGCCAGGGGCTATGGCGCAGTTGGTAGCGCGACTCGTTCGCATCGAGTAGGTCAGGGGTTCGATTCCCCTTAGCTCCACTTCAGTTTGTGCAGGTCAAGGCTATTTGGCTCAGTAGGCGTTTGCAGCGGTCCGCGAGGCGCGTCTGGCGCGGGGCAGGGTCTTTCCGGTGCGTCGGCTGGCACCATTGCGACAGCGCTGAAGTGAGTCGAGCGACGGTCTAGCGCGCACTCGCCGCGGTTACGGCCTGAACGCGGGCGCGACGAAGCGCTCCACAATCTGACGCTCGGTCACTGCATCATCAGCGGGCCAATACATCAGCGACATGACGACGCGAAGGATCCAGTGCACGGCCTGCTCGTCGTCATTGCTGAGTCCGTTGAGTTCCGTCGCGAATCCCGCCACGATCGCGGAGCCTTTAAGCCAGGCCATTTCCTGTGCGCGTATCGAGTTAAACATCAGTTGACCGAGCGGATGGGAGCGGATTTCAGCCAAGGCGGTGGTGATCGCGGTGACGACTCGATCGGGACCGCTGAGGTTCTCAACTTCGCGCCGAACTGTGTCGACGATCCGGCTGCCGGCGCGGATCAGCACCTCGTCGCGGATGTTGGCCTTGCCTCCGACGTGGCGATAGATCGTCGCGGGTGAGCAATGAACGCGGGCGGCCAACGTGTCGATGCTGAACGCTTCCAGCCCTTTGCGGGCGATGAGATCGGTGGCGGCGGCATAGATGCGTTCGGATGCTGCTTGCTGGCGACTTGCGCCTAGCAGCCAATCGTCGCGAGCCACGAGGTCGATTATCTCATCGTGAGAGAACCACCGCCATAATTCTCATGATCTGTGCAGGTACGAAGCTCGGCGTGAGAAGGGACGCCGAACCTCGTCCGAGCTGTGTCTTTCAACTTGCCCACGACTCGTTGACGGGTCGATGGCTGGCGATCAGCCTTGGGGCATGACGGTGCAAAGCGATCAGCTCGGCCTCGAATTGTTCGAGGACGAGTTCATTCAGAATCCCTATCCGCTGTACCAGCGGATGCATGCGAGCGGGCCAGTGCATTCGATTGGTGACTCGGGGTTTCATGCGGTGTGCGCCTGGGATGCGATCAATGACGCGGTTGCCCGTCCCGAAGACTTCTCTTCGAATCTGACCTCTGTCATGACCTACCAAGACGGCAAGGTCGGCTCGTTCGTGGCGGGTGAACTCGGCGGCGAGATACAAGCTCTCGCGACAGCTGATGACCCCGCTCATGCCGTTCACCGCAAGCTGTTGGTGCCTCAGTTTGCCGCCAAAAGGATCAGAATCCTTGAGCGCCGTATCCACAATGTCGCAGACGAACTGTGGAACGTTGGCGTGCAGGACGGTGCCATCGAGTGGATGTCGGCGATGGCAAATCGTCTGCCGATGATGATCGTTGGCAATCTGATCGGGCTTCCCGACGATGACGCTGATCGGCTGATTGGTTGGGGGTTTGCCGCTACGAAAATCGTCGAAGGACTTGTCGGCCAGGAAGAGCTGGATGGTGCTTGGGTCGCCACCATGGAACTGGCCGCTTACATCAGCGACCACTTCCGCCGGGCTGCTGCCGATCCACAGGACAACCTGCTTGGTGACCTTGCCATCGCCCGCGCCGCAGGCGAACTGGGAGACCTCACCGCGCTAAACATCATGGCGACACTATTCGCCGCCGGCGGAGAATCGACCGCATCGTTGATCGGGTCCGCCGCGCATGTTCTAGCGAGCCGTTCAGATGTTCAACAACAACTACGCGAGAACCCTGAGCTCCTGGGTATCTTCCTTGAGGAAGTGCTTCGTTTCGAACCACCGTTCCGTGAGCATTACCGAACCGTGGTGCACGACACGACCCTGTGCGGTGTGGACCTGCACGCAGGAGACCGGCTGCTGCTGTTGTGGGCGGCGGCCAATCGCGACCCCTCACACTTCGAAGATGCCAACGAGTTTCGACTTGATCGCCCTCGCGGCAAAGGGCACATCAGCTTCGGCAAAGGTGCGCACTTCTGTGTCGGCGCTGCCCTCGCGCGCCTGGAAGCATCAATTGTGATCGGCGAACTCCTCAAACGCACATCGCACATCGAGGCATCCGAGACAGGCCGCTGGCTGCCCAGTCTTCTCGTTCGGCGACTCGAACGACTCGAACTCGCCGTCTCCTGATGACCCGTTACGGCCTGTTCGCACCGACGCTGCCCGACGACCACGGACACCAAATTCCACGGCGCGGGTGACCTGTGGCCCCGGTACCGGCTGGTCACACAGGACACGTCCGAGTCGCCGGGGGACACGGCGCCGCAGCTGTAGGCTGGGCGCTCGTGTACGAGGACCTGTTCGTGGTGGATGTGGAGGCGACCGCCCCGACGCCGATGACCGGGGTGATGCCCTGTTTCGGGGCGGTGCACGTCGTCAGTGGACGCACCTTCTACGGGCATCTGTACCGGTGGCGTCACGATCATGCCGGACTACCCGTGCTGGAATTCGGCGCCGGCGGGGCTCCGATCGCCGAACCGTACTGGGCGGTCGACGGCCAAGACGCGCCGCGCGCCGAGCATTCGGGCGACGTCGCCGCCGCGTTGCAGGCCTGGGTCGGTGGCTTCGAGGTCGCCCGACCCACGCTGGTCAGCGACAACAATGGCTTCGATGCGATGTGGCTGAACTGTTTCACCGACGGTGCGGGGCTGGGCCTGCTGTTTGGGCATTCCAGTAGGCGCATCGGCGACTTCTTCGCGGGTACCCGCGGCCGGTGGGCCGACCAGTCGTCGTGGAAGTCGTTGCGTCGCACCGCGCATACCCATCACCCGGTCGACGACGCGATCGGCAACGCCGAGGCGCTGCGGGTGATCCTCGGCATCGGTTAGCGGTGTCGGTCGAATTCCGCGGCTCACGGATGATCGTGATGATCCAGTGCGCCGGGCAGGCCGCGCTCGCGAACCCAGGCGTGGTGCAGCTTGCCCAGTTCGGTGCTGGGTTCGGGCGACGCCCGCTACTTGCTCGGCGTCGTCGACGAGGAGATCGAGCTGCTGCAGATCGCCGCGCGCACCCCGGCCGGGCGCTCGACCCGGCTCGACACCGCCTACGCCGCCCTCATCGACGGGCTCAACACCGAACTGGCCGACTGGATGTCGGCGTGGAAACGCCAGCTGTCCCAGGATGATTGCGCCGTGCTGGCGGCGCTCGGGGTCAGCGGAATCCTCGGCATGCGCTTCACGACCGGTCTTATCCACCGGGCCCACGCCGCGATCCCCGATGAGCGTTACCTCGCGGAATGGACCGCGGTCATCGCCGCTCGGCTGGACAACTTCGATTGACTCTGCGCTGACCAGGCGCTCTACTCGAACTTTTGTCTGGTAGGCGCAGAATCAACGGCCAAAGACGAGGCGATGCTCAGATCAGGCCCTGGGCCAGCATGGCGTCGGCAACCTGGGTGAACCCGGCGATGTTGGCGCCGGTGATGTAATTGCCGGGCGCGCCGTACTCCTCGGCGGTGGCCAGGCAGCGGTCGTGGATGCCGTGCATGATGGCGGCCAACCGCTGCTCGGTGTAGCCGAATGTCCACGAATCGCGGGATGCGTTCTGCTGCATCTCCAGTGCGCTGGTGGCGACCCCGCCGGCGTTGGCCGCCTTGCCCGGAGCGAAGATGACCCCCGCCTCGGCGAACGCCTTGACCGCGTCGGGCGTGCACGGCATATTCGCGCCCTCGGCGACGATGCGGCAGCCGTTTTTGATCAGCCGGGCGGCGTCGGCGGCGTTGAGTTCGTTGTGGGTGGCGCTGGGCACCGCGATGTCGCAGGGGACGTCCCAGGTCAACCGGCCCGCGACGAAGTCCGCCGCGCCGCCGCGGCCGTCGACATAGGCCTGCAGCCGCTCCCGGCGCTGCTCTTTGACCTCTTTGAGCAACTCCAGGTCGATGCCCTTGTCGTCGACGACGTAACCGGAAGAATCCGAGCAGGCCACCACGGTGCCCCCGAGCTGATGGATCTTCTCGATCGCGTATATCGCGACGTTGCCCGACCCGGACACCACCGCCCGCTTGCCGTCGAAGGAATCGTGCGCGGCTTTGAGGATCTCGTCGACGAAGTACACCGCGCCGTACCCGGTGGCCTCGGTGCGGACCTGCGACCCGCCCCAGGTCAGGCCCTTGCCGGTCAACACCCCCGACTCGTAGCGGTTGGTGATCCGCTTGTACTGGCCGAACAGGTAGCCGATTTCGCGGCCGCCCACTCCGATGTCGCCGGCCGGGACGTCGGTGTATTCGCCGATGTGGCGGTAGAGCTCGGTCATGAACGACTGGCAAAACCGCATGATCTCCCCGTCGGAGCGGCCCTTGGGGTCGAAGTCCGAACCGCCCTTGCCGCCGCCGATGGGCAGACCGGTCAGCGAGTTCTTGAAGATCTGCTCGAAACCGAGGAACTTGATGATCCCGAGGTACACCGAGGGGTGGAAGCGCAGTCCGCCTTTGAAGGGGCCCAGCGCGGAGTTGAACTCCACCCGGAAGCCCCGGTTGATTTGCACGGCACCGTGATCGTCCACCCACGGCACCCGAAAGATGATCTGTCGTTCCGGCTCGCACATCCGGCGAATCACCGCGCTATCGGTGTACTGCGGATGTTTGGCGACCACCGGCCCGAGGCTGTTCAGCACTTCGTACACGGCCTGGTGGAATTCGGTTTCACCGGGGTTGCGGCGCAGCACCTCGTCGTAGATATCGTGCAGTTTTCCGTCCAACCCGGTCATGGCCCGCCTCTTCCTCACACGTGTCGGCTCCGCATGGTGAGGTTAACGACCAGCGCGCGCCACGCCCGATCCGGGGCGATTGCCCCGCCGCGGTCGGGGCCATAACCTAAATCAGACGACCTCGACCTGGTTGGGGGCTATGGGTGGCCGAACTGACGGTGCGCGCCGACGAACTCGCGGCCATGGACATTTTCCAGGGATGTTCGGCCGAGGACTTGGCACCGCTGGTCGCCCGGCTGCAGCCGCTTCGCGCCGCCACCGGGCAGGTGCTGATGCAGCAGGGCGAGCAGGCCGTCTCGTTTCTCCTGATCTCGTCGGGAACTGCGCAGGTCAGACACCGCCGCGAGGACGGCGTCGTGACCCTGGACGAGGTCTCCGCCGGCATGATCGTCGGCGAGATCGCGTTGCTGCGCCACATTCCGCGGACCGCGACCGTCAGCACCACCACGCCCCTGACCGGCTGGATCGGTGATGACCAGGCGTTCGCCGAGCTGGTGCACATCCCGGCGGTCATGGACCGGCTGGTGCGCACCGTGCGTCAGCGCCTGGCCGCGTTCATCACCCCGATCCCGATCCAGGACCGCGACGGCGGCGAACTGCTGCTGCGCCCGGTGCTGCCGGGGGACCGGGAGCGAACGCTGCACGGGCACGTCCAGTTCTCCAACGACACGCTGTACCGCCGGTTCATGACACCACGGATCCCCAGCCCAGCGCTGATGCACTACCTGGCCGAGGTCGACTACGTCGACCACTTCGTCTGGGTGGTGACCACCCTGGACGGATCCCCGGTGGCCGACGCCCGCTTTGTCCGCGACGAGGACGCCCCGACCGTCGCCGAGATCGCGTTCACCGTCGGTGACGCCTACCAGGGCCGCGGTATCGGCACCCTGTTGATGGGTGCGCTCGCCGTCGCCGCCCGGGTGGGTGGGTTGGGAAAGTTCTCCGCGCGGGTGCTGTCCGACAACCTGCCGATGCGCGCCATCATGGACCATCACGGGGCGTTCTGGCAGCGCGACGAACCCGGGGTGGTCACCACCGTCATCGACGTGCCGCCCCTGGCCGACCTGCCGTTGGGCCAGCAGCTGCTCGAGCAGGTCGAAGACGTTGCCCACCAAGTGATCCAGACATTCGGGTGACGCGGAGAACGCGACTGGCTGCGGCGGTGGTGGTGCTGATGGCCGGGTGTGGCCATCCGCCGCAACACGGGCCTGAGGCGTCGGGCCGGGCCACCCCGTCGTCGCACATCAACCCGGCCAATATCGGCCGGGTCCGCGGCGCGATGCCGCCTGATTACGAGGTCGGCGGGCTCACCGGGGTGTCGTCACCGGCCGCGCTCTGGGGTCTGCACGGGGCGTGGACGGCCGATCCGCCGCCCTGCGCGGTATTGGCCGATCCGCTCGGCGAACGGGCCGGAACTGCCCGCGGGGTGTCGGGCTCCGGGCCGGGCGGGCTCAGCTACGCGGTGGTCGCGGCGTCGACGACCGGACCGGTGACCCTGGATCGGGGCCGGCTGGGGGAGTGTCCGCACTGGACCATCACCCAGGGGCGCACCACCGCCCGGGTGCAGGTGATCGACCCGCCCCGCATCGACGGCGCCGACACCGTCGGCCTGGCCAGCGCGATCAGTACCTTCGTCGAGGGCGGCACCCAAATCACGTCCCGCGCAGACACTTTCACCGCCTACCTGGGTGACTACTACGCATTCACCGCCGTGGTCGCCGACCCCGGCGCCCCGCATCCGGCGCTGGGCGCGGGGTTCGCCGCCGACCTGCTGAAGAAAACGGTGTCCGCTTTACGGAGCTGAGCGCGACCGGTTGGGTAGATTGACCACGATGCTGAACCCGAAGGCTGTACTCGCGATCGGATGTGCGTGCTGGCTGGCCGCCTGCGGATCCGATAAATCAGCGGAGTCGGTCTCCGCCGACATCACCAAGGTCAACGCCGTCAAATCCAGTTTCGGCCCGGAGTTCAAGGTCAAGGACTTCGGGAAGACGGGCATCGACCCCAAGATGCTGTCCAACCGCAAGCTGCCGGAGGGGGTGAAGTTCGACCCCGCCAGCTGTTCGAAGTTCGCGAACGGCCAGCAGTTACCCGACGGCACCCAGGGCAACATGGCCGCGGTCGCTGCCGAGGGAAACGGCAACCGCTTCATCACCATCGCCCTGCAAACATCCGAACCGGTCCCGGTTACCGAACCGCGGCGGGGCTGCGAGACGGTCAAGTTCTTCGAAGCCCACGTCAACGGGGTCATCCAGGCGGTCGACGCGCCGAAGATCGACGGGGTGCGCACGCTTGGCGTCCACCGGGTGGTGAAGGCGGTGGGCAAAAATGGGCAAACCCGCGCCGGCGAACTGTACACCTACTCCGCGCACTTCGGTGACTACCAGGTGATCGTCACCGCCAACCCGCTGGTGCTGCCGAACAAACCCCCCGCCAAGGTCGACATCGAACGGGCGAAGAAACTGCTCACCGACGCGGTGGCCGCGGTCCGCAGCTGAGTTTCCCGCAGCTCAGCGCACGTCGCGGGGCCGGAACTGGATGCTGATCCGCGGACCGGTGCGCCTCGACGTCTTGGGAATCGCGTGCTCCCAAGTCCGCTGGCAGGAGCCGCCCATCACCAGCAGATCGCCGTGCTGCTGCGGCAGGCGCAACGACGGTCCGCCGCCGCGGGGCCGTAACGCGAACGTGCGGGTGGCGCCCAGGCTGACGATCGCGACCATGGTGTCCTCGGTGCTGCTGCGGCCGATGGTGTCGCCGTGCCAGGCGACGCTGTCGGAGCCATCCCGGTACAGGCACAGCCCCGCGGTGGTGAACGGCTCGCCCAGCTCACCGGCGTAGATGTCGTTGAGCCGGCGGCGCAGCAGGGTCAACGCCGGATGCGGGGCCGCTTCGACGGTCAGGTCGTGAAAGCTCACCAGCCGCGGCACATCGAGCATCCGCTCATACATCTGGCGGCGCTCGGCCCGCCACGGCACCGTCGATCGCAGGGCGTCGAACAGCTCGTCGGCTTCGGTTGCCCAGTTGGAGCGAATGTCGAGCCAGGCGCCGTCGCCGAGCGCTCTTCGTTCGGCGACGTCGAACAGCGACTCCTGTACCGGTATCGCCACGTCGGCCAGTTTATCGCACGCCTGTTCGAGTTGGCTGTCGCGTTGAGATTGCGTTCAGGGCTGCTGGTGCGCCGATTTCACGACCCTAGGCGCAGTTTCACCGGATGGCCGCGGCGGGCAAAGGCCTGCGCGACCCGATGCAGGATGAAGCGTCGGCTGTGTTCGCGCACCACGTGGATGTCGATCCAGCCTGCGCTCTCGATCAGCTCAGCGCGGCCGATGCCGTGCACGTAGCACGCCCGGTCGCTGCTGTGGTGCTGGCCGTCGTAATCGAGGCCGACCATCGGCGCGTCGTAACCCATATCGATGACGGCCTCATTGAACCCGTCGGTCACCCGTATTTGTGTCCTGGGCGGCGGCAGACCGGCGTCGATGAGGAGCAGCCGCAACCATGTCTCCTTCGGCGATTCGGCGCCCCCATCCATCAGGGCGAGCGCGACCTGCGACCGTCCTAGCCCGCGCGCCTTCGGGTACCGTTCGGCCAGTAACAGGGCGTGATCGGCTTTCACGTCGGTTGCGCGGGCCAGTGCGTCGAGGTGTCGGACCGCGACATCGCGCGGCAGATGCCGTCCGAGATCCAGCGCGGTCCGCGCAGGACTGGTCACGAGCATCCCGTCAACGTCGACGATTTCGTCGGCGGCTATCCGTTCGTTGCGCACCACAATTCCCGGCGGTGGGCGGCCATTACGCCAGATCATCTCGATCGGGGTGGTTGTCTCCACCCACTGCGCGCCGTGCACGGCGGCCGCTGCCCGCCCGGCGATTACCCCGTTGCGGCCCGACCACAGCCAGGCACCGACGGTATTGCGCCGCAGCGTTGGTGGCGACGCCCGCGGGGCATAGACATTGGGAAATATCGCGGTGTAGTGCCAGCGCAACTGGCCGCGGGTGAGCGCGCCGCGAGCGAGCATCTCCCGCCCGATGAATGCCTCGGCCATGCCCCGATGCTGGTGGCCGGCGGCGATTTACGTGTTCCGGTTGCACCTAGGGCTGTGGATAGCACCGAATCCACAGCCCACGCCGCAATCTCGACGTCAATCGGGGCAACGTCATCGCCAGCTGGGCAGCCAGATCTCCATATTCCAGGTGCTCTGGGAGATGGGCTGGCCGGTGAGCACCGGGAACAGCCAGGCGAAGTTGGTCAGCACCATCGCGATGTAGCAGCACACCACGATCAGCCCCAGGGTGCGGCGCTCGGCGCCCTGGCCGGGTTGGTAGAGGATGTCGCCGAGGATCACCGCGAGCGCCATCACCAAAAACGGCGCCATGACCACCGCATAGAAGAAGTACATCTGCCGGTCGATGTCGGCGAACCAGGGCAGCCAGCCGGCGCAGTAGCCGACCAGGATCGCCGCGTAGCGCCAGTCGCGGCGCACCGCCGTCCGCCAGGTCGCGTACAACAGCACCGGCACCGCCAGCCACCACATGGCCGGGGTGCCGACCAGCATCACCGCTTTCACACACGACTGCGGCCCGCAGCCGGGCACGTTTTGCTGGTCGATGGCGTACAGCACCGGCCGCAGCGACATCGGCCAGGTCCACGGCTTGGACTCCCACGGGTGGTAGTTGCCCGCCGCATTCGTCAGGCCGGCGTGGAAGTGATAGGCCTGATACGTGTAGTGCCACAGCGACCGCACCGCGGCGGGCAGCGGGAACGCGGTGTCCGGGCCGATGGTGTGGCCGATCTCGTGACGATCCACCGCCGTTTCGGAGGCGAACCACGGCGCATACGAGGCCAGATACACCCCGAACGGGATGAGCAGCAACGCATACAGTGTCGGGCCCACGTCGCGGCGCAGCGTCCCCAGCCACGGCCGCAGCACCCGGTATTGGCGGCGCGCCGCCACGTCGAACGCCAGCGACATCAGCCCGAAAAACAGCACGAAATACAGGCCGGACCATTTGGTGGCGCACGCCAACCCGAGCAGCACCCCGGCGCCGAACCGCCACCAGCGCACCCCGAGTCGCGGCCCCCACGGCGTGTCGGCGCTGCGGCCCTCGGTGAGCACGGTGTGCATCCGTTCCCGCACCTGGTCGCGGTCCACGATCAGCGCCCCGAACGCGGCCACCACAAAGAACGTCAAAAACCCGTCCAGCAGCGCGGTGCGGGCCGCGACAAAGCTGACGCTGTCGGCGATGAGCAGCAGCCCGGCGATCGCGCCCACCAGCGTCGAGCGGCTGATCCGGCGCACGATGCGCGCCACCAGCGCCACCAGGACCACGCCGAGCAGCGCGCCGGTGAACCGCCAGCCCACCCCGGT
The DNA here is from genome assembly GCF_041287095.1 of Mycobacterium sp. pUA109. Classification (NCBI taxonomy): domain Bacteria; kingdom Bacillati; phylum Actinomycetota; class Actinomycetes; order Mycobacteriales; family Mycobacteriaceae; genus Mycobacterium; species Mycobacterium sp. pUA109. Next base: position 189,236 of record NZ_JBGGKS010000006.1, read on the forward strand.
GTAGCCGAAGATCGCCTCGCCGACCGCGATGAGTTGTTTGCCGACCGGGGGGTGCACCACCAGACCGAAGCCGGGGTTGTCCTCGACCCCGTGGTTGCCCAGCATCTGCCAGGCCTGCGGCGCGTAGTGCTTTTCGTCGAAGATCGGGGTGCCGGCATCGGTCGGCGAACCCAGGTTCATAAACCGCGTCACCGCCGCCAGCGCGGCGATCCCCCCGGTCATCACCCAGCCGTTGAGCCGGTCGACCGGCCCGAAATCCGGGACCGGCACCAACGGGCCGGGGCTGATGACGGGGACCACGCGCTCCGGGGCGGGGGCTGCAGGGGCTACAGCGGGCGGGGCGGTCATCACCCACGATCGTAAGCTGTGCGCCATGGGCGGCGGTCGACTGTTGCTGGGCGCGACCCCGCTGGGTCAACCCGCCGACGCGTCGCCGCGGCTGGCGGCCGCGCTGGGCTCCGCCGACGTGGTGGCCGCCGAGGACACCCGGCGGGTGCGGACCCTGGCGTCCGCGCTTGAGGTCCGCATCGCCGGCCAACTGGTCAGCCTGTTCGACGCCAACGAGGCCGGGCGGGTGCCGTCGCTGGTGGCCGCCGTCGAATCGGGGGCCACGGTGCTGGTGGTCAGCGACGCCGGGATGCCGCTGATCAGCGATCCGGGCTACCGGCTGGTGACGGCGTGTGTGGCCGCCGGCCTGGCGGTGAGCTGCCTACCCGGCCCGTCCGCGGTGACCACCGCGCTGGCGGTGTCCGGGCTGTCGGCGGAAAAGTTCTGCTTCGAAGGCTTCGCCCCGCGCAAGGCCGCGGCCCGTCGGGCGTGGCTGGCGACGCTGGCCGGGGAGCGGCGCACCACGGTGTTCTTCGAATCGCCGCGCCGGCTGCCGGCGTGCCTGCGCGACGCCGTTGAGGTGCTGGGCGCCCAGCGCGCCGCGGTGGTGTGCCGCGAGCTGACCAAGGTGCACGAGGAAGTGGTGCGCGGATCGCTGGGCGAGCTGGCGGACTGGGCCGCCGCCGGCGTGCTGGGGGAGATCACCGTGGTGTTGGCGGGGGCGGAGCCCAAGGCCGATGTGGCGACCCTGGTCGCCGAGGTGACGGCGTTGACCGACGACGGCGTCGGCGTCAAGGACGCCTGCGCGCAGGTGATCGCCGCGCATCCGGGTGCGCCGTCCCGCCGCGAACTCTACGACGCGGTGCTGCGATCACGGGCTTGAGGCCGTTGGACTCTGCGCTCAGGGCGTCAAAGTGCGAGTAGCCCTCGCCGTGGACGCAGCGTGAACGGGTTCCGCGTTGAGCCCGACGACCGGTGCGGCCTTATCCAGGCATTCCTGCCATTCGGCGTCCGGGTCGGAGTCGGCGGTGATACCGCCGCCGACCCCCAGCACGGCGCCGCCGACCGCGTCGAACTCGACGGTGCGAATCGCCACGTTGAGCTCACACCCGGCCACCGGCGACGCCAACCCCACGGTGCCGCAATACACCCCGCGTCGGTGCGGCTCCCAGTGCGCCAGCAGTTGGCGGGCCCGCAGCTTCGGTGTCCCGGTGACCGAGGCCGGCGGGAACGCGGCGTCCAGCAGCGCCGACATCGGCGCCGCCACCGGCACCCGCGCCGTCACCGTCGACACCAGATGCCACACCCCGGGCGCCGGGCGCACCGCTAACAGTTCGGGCACACTGACCGTCCCGGTGACCGCCACCCGGCTCAGGTCGTTGCGCACCAGGTCCACGATCATGATGTTTTCGGCGACGTCCTTGGTCGAGGCGCGCAGCGCCGACGGGCTGGCGTGCCGGGGCAAGGTGCCCTTGATCGGGCTGGAGGTCACCACGTCGCCGCGGCGGCGCAGGAACAACTCCGGCGACAACGACGCCACCGCGCCCCAGGCGCCGGCGAGGAACGCGGCCCGCGCCGGTGCGGTGCGCTCGACCGCGTCGGCGAAGAAGTCCAGCGGGGCTCCGCGGACGGTCCCGGTGAGCTGGGTGCACACACAAGCCTGGTAGATCTCGCCGGCCCCAATGGCTTCCAGACAGTCCAGCACCCCGGCCCGGTGCCGGTCGCGGTCGGCGTCGACCCAGTCGATCCGGCAGTGCCGCGGCGGGGCCGGGGTCGCCAACGCCTCGGCCAGCCAACCTTCCATCGGCGTGTCGGACAGGCTTTCGTACCACCACTGTCCGTCGCCGTCGCGGCGCAACACGCAGTCGGTCCAGCCGCCGGCGGCGTGCGGTATCCGGGCCGGCCGGCCCGCGGCACCGGCGTCCGGGTAGGACAGGTAGCCGATCCAGCCGCCGCCGACCGCGGTGGTGTCGGCGCCGGGTGCGACGGCGAACGCGTCGGCGGGGTCGACGGGCTCGATCGCCACGCTGGGGGCGATCACCGCCCGCGCGCCGAACCAGTCGCCGGTCAGCGCCGCCGGCGGCGGCAACCGCAGCCGGGTGGTGACCGCACCGACCGCGCGCAGCACCTCGCCGGCCTCGCCTAAGGCGCCGAGCCGCTCGATTCGCACCGTCCTAGCTTGCGGTGTCCGGCGAGCAGACGCAAAAGACCCCGTGGCGGACGGGGCCTCAGGCGCGGCTGATCTCGCGGGTGGCGGCCAGCGCGGCCAGCTTGTCCGGGTTGCGCATCGCGTAGAAGTTGGTGATCAGCCCGTCGACGATCTCCACGGTGAACACCCCCTCCAACCGCTCGGCGCGGTACAGCAGCACCGCGGGGGCGGCGTTGCAGACCACCATCTGCACCCGGACGTCGGGCAGCTGCAAACCCCTGCTGACCAGCCCGACAAGCCCGCGGGCGACCTTGTCGGCCCCGATCACCGGCCGGCGGGCCGCGCTGGCCTTGCCGCCGCTGTCGGCGGTGTACACCACGTCGGGGGCCAGCATGGCCATCACGGCCTGCACGTCACCGCTGGCCGCCGCGGCCATGAATTCCGCGGTGATCCGCGCGTTCTCGTCCGGGTCGACCGGGGTGAACCGTGGCCGTCGGGCCCGCACATGTTCGCGGGCCCGATGCGCGACCTGACGGGACGCCGCCACGGATTTGCCTACCGCGGCGGCGATCTCGTCGTAGTCGAAGCCGAACACCTCGCGCAGCACGAACACCGCGCGTTCATCGGGGCTCAGCGTCTCCAGCAGCACCAGCATCGCCATCGACACCGATTCGGCCAGCAGCACATCGGCCGACGGGTCCTGCTCGGTGAGCAGCAGCGGTTCGGGCAGCCACGGCCCGATGTAGTCCTCGCGGCGCCGGGCACCCGCCCGCAGCGCATTGAGCGCCTGGCGGGTGACCAGCTGGGCCAAATACGACTTGGTGTCGCGAACCTCGGCGAGGTCGACCTCGGCCCACCGCAGGTAGCTGTCCTGCAGCACATCGTCGGATTCGGTTGCCGAACCCAGGATTTCGTAGGCGATGGTGAACAGCAGCCGCCGCAGCGCGGTGAACCGTTCGGCGTGCTCGGCGGTGCTCGGCGCGGTCGTCATCTACACCATCTCGTCCTGTTCGGCCGGGACCGGCCGCCGGCCACCCTTGACCCAGAACACCGAGGCCGGTTTGGCCGCCGCCCGGCGAATCGACCACACCGTGGCCTTGCAGACCGCTTCCTTGAGCGCCGCGCCCAGCCGCCCGCCGAGGTAGGCGTTGATCGGGGTGTCGTCGAGGCGGGCGAACTGGATGGTGGCGGCGTGGCGGCCCAGGGCGAGCGCCTGACCGGTGAATCCCTGGTTCAGCGCGGCCGGTTCGGTGCCGGCGATGCGGCTCACGACGGTGTTGGCGGCTTGGGCGCCCATCGGTCCGGCGGCCTGGCAGCTCATCCGCAGCGGTTGTCCCGACGGGGCGGCGGCATCCCCGGCCGCCACGATCCACGGGTTGTCGACGCTGGTCAGCGTCTCGTCGGTGAGCAGCCGGCCCAGCGGGTCGGTGGCCAGACCGCTGGCGGTGGCCAAATCCGGGACACCGAAGCCCGCCGTCCACACCGTCACCGCGCTGGGCAGCATGCTGCCATCCTGCAGCACCACCGCATCGGGACGCACCTCGGTGACCTTGGCGGATTCACGGACCTCCACGCCGAGCCGGCGCAGCGCCTTGGCCACCGAGCGACGGCCCGGTGCCGACAACGACGGCGCCAACACGCCACCGCACACCAGCGTCACGGCCCGGCCCTGCTCGGCCAGCTCCGAGGACGTCTCGATGCCGGTCAAGCCGCCGCCGACCACGGTCACTGGGGCATCCGGGGGCACCTCGTCGAGCCGGTGCTGCAGCCGCTGCGCCGGCTCGAATTCGGCCACCGGGTAGGCGAATTCGGCGGCGCCGGGCACGCTCGCCGGCACCGCGCCGGTGCTGCCGGCGGCGTAGATGAGGTAGTCGTAGGTCAGCTCGCGACCGGAGGCCAAGTCGACACGCCGGTCGGCGGCGTTGATCCGGGTGGCCTTGTCGACCAGCAACTGGACACCGTCGCCGAGCAGGGTGCCGTAATCGACGGTGGCCCGGTAGGTGCCGGCCACGTGCTGGTGCAGCCGGATCCGTTCGACGAACGCCGGCCGCGGGTTGACCAGGGTGACGTCGATGTCCGGCCGCACCCGCAGGTGGTTGGCGGCCAAGGTGCCGGCGTAGCCGCCGCCGATGACGACGACGTGGGTGCGGGTCATGGTTGTCTCCTGCCTGTAGCTGGTGCCCTCAAGACACCGCGGAGACACCGGATGTGACAGCGTGTGACCGGAGTCACTGGCGAGCGAGGCGGGTGAGCGTTAGCCGGCGGCCAGCTTCCATACCCGTTTCCGGTTGGAGCCGTCATCGGTGACGTAGACGTTGCCGGCCGCATCGATAGCCACATCGCGGGGGTTCTGCAGGTCGCTGAACGGGAGGACCTGCGGGCTGGTCGCCCCTTTCGGCAACTTCAGCACCGTGCCCGAGTCGATGACGTACACGCTGCCGGCGGCATCGACGGCGACCCCGATCGGACCCTTGAGGTCATGAAACGGCAACTCCTGCTGCGCGTTCGACCCGGTGGGCAGCGTCAGCACCCGATGCCGATCGAAGTCGGAGACGTAGACGTCGCCGACGCGATCGACCGCCACGCCGTACCCGCCGCTGACACCGGAGAACGGCAGCAGCTGTTGGGTATTCGACCCGGCCGGCAACTTCAGCACCCGGTTGGTGCCGATATCGGCGAGATACAGGTCGCCGGCGGTGTCGACCGCCAGCGCATTGGGGTACTGCAGGTCGGTGAACGGCAACTCCTGCTGGGTTGTCGACCCGGCCGCCAACGTCAGCACCCGATGGTTGCCGGTGTCGCTGACGTAGACGCGGCCCGCGGCGTCGACCGCCACCCCCTCCGGGCTGGCCAGACCGGTGAACGGCACCGTCTGTTGGCGTGGCTGGTCCGCCGGCAACTGCACCACCCGGGTGAGTCCCAGGTCGAGGACGTACACGTTGCCGTGGGCGTCGACGGCCACCTCCCCGGGGTCCATCAAATCGGTGAACCCGAGCACCGTTTCCGCGGGCGGCTTGTGCGGATCGGTGGGCTGACCCGGCGGCGGATGCTGTCGGGTCGGCTGCCCGCTGCACCCGGCGACCGCGAGGGCGACGGCCAGCACCGCCGCGAGCGTGTTGAGATTGCGCCGGTGGTCGTGCATTTGCGAAAACCGCGACCCTAGACGCAATCTCAACGGCAGCGCCGCACCAGGCCCCACCCCGCGGCACACACTCACTCCACTTGATAGCGCGGGAAGACCCCGGTGGGCGCGGGCAGCGTGATCCCGGGCTTGAGCCGCTCGGCCACCGCGGCAAACGTGCGCTGCTGCTCGGGCTGTCCCAGCAGATCCAGCAGCTTGGCCGCCGATTCGGGCAGCACCGGCTGGATCAGCAGCGCCGCGATGCGCACCACCTCCAGCGTGGTGTACAGCACCGTGCCGAATCGGGTTTGGTCGGCGGCGGATTCACTCTTGCGCAGCACCCACGGCTGCTGCGCCGAGAAGTACTTGTTGGCCGCACCCAACGCCAGCCAGATCGCCTCCAACGCCAAATGCATGGCCTGGGCGTCGAAGTGGGCCCGCACCCGGTCCAGCAGCCCGTCGGCCAACGCCAGCAGCTCGTCGTCCTCGGCGGTCAAATCCGTGGGCACCGGGACAACGCCGTCGAGGTTCTTGGCCACCATCGACAGCGACCGCTGCGCCAGGTTGCCCAGCTCGTTGGCCAGGTCCGTGTTGACCCGGGTGATCATCGCCTCGTCGGAGTAGCTGCCGTCCTGGCCGAACGGTATTTCGCGCAACAGGAAGTACCGCACCTGGTCCACCCCGAACTGCTCGACCAGGGCGACCGGGTCGATGACGTTGCCCACCGACTTGCTCATCTTCTCGCCGCGGTTGAGCAGGAACCCGTGGGCAAAAACCCGGCGCGGCAACTCGATTCCGGCCGACATCAAAAACGCCGGCCAGTACACGGTGTGGAACCGGATGATGTCCTTGCCGATCATGTGCAGATCGGCCGGCCAAAACCGGCGGAACAGCTCCGAGTCGGTGTCGGGATAACCCACCCCGGTCAGGTAATTGGTCAGCGCGTCCACCCACACGTACATGACGTGGTCGGGATGGTCGGGGACCGGCACCCCCCAGTCGAACGACGTCCGCGAGATGGACAGATCGCGCAGCCCGCCGGAGACGAAGCTGACCACCTCGTTGCGCCGCACGTCGGGCGCGATGAACTCCGGGTGCGCGGCGTAGTGCGCCAACAGCCGCTCGGTGTATGCCGAGAGCCGGAAAAAGTAGGTCTGCTCCTCGGTCCAGGTCACCGGCGCCCCGGTCTCGGTGGCCACCCGGGCGCCATCGTCGGTGAGCCGGGTCTCGGATTCGGTGAAGAACCGCTCGTCGCGCACCGAATACCAGCCCGAATACGTGTCGAGGTAGATGTCGCCGGCGTCGACCATCCGCTGCCAGATCGCCGTGGACGCCGCCAGGTGGTCGGCGTCGGTGGTGCGGATGAACCGGTCGAAGGAGATGTTCAGTTTCTCCTGCAACCGCTGGAACACGTCCGAGTTGCGCCGGGCCAACTCGGCGGTCGGCACGCCCTCGGCGGCGGCGGTCTCCACCATCTTCAGGCCGTGCTCGTCGGTGCCGGTCAGGTAGCGCACGTCGAAGCCGTCGAGCCGGCGGAACCGGGCGATCGCGTCGGTGGCGATGTACTCGTAGGCGTGCCCGATGTGCGGCTCACCGTTGGGGTAGGTGATCGCCGTGGTGACGTAGTAGGGCCTCATCGGATACCACCCTATTGTGTGCGCGTGAGTTCTAAACGGCCGCCGCCACCGGCTCCGCCGCCGCTGGCCCCGCTGATCGACGCGCACACCCATCTGGACGCGTGCGGCGCGACCGACGCCGACGGGGTGCGGTCGATACTGGACCGGGCCGCGCACGCCGGCGTCGAAGCCGTCGTCACCGTCGCCGACGATCTGGCGTCGGCGCGCTGGGTGACCCACGCCGCCGACTGGGATCCGCGGGTCTACGCCGCGGTGGCGCTGCATCCCACCCGCGCTAACACCCTCACCGACGACGCCCGCGCCGAGATCGAGCAACTGGCCGCCCATCCGCGGGTGGTGGCGATCGGGGAAACCGGGCTGGACCTGTATTGGCCGGGCCGGTTGGAGGGCTGCGCCGCACCGGCCGCCCAGCGCGAGGCCTTCGCCTGGCATATCGACCTGGCCAAGCGGACCGGCAAGCCGCTGATGATCCACAACCGCGACGCCGACGCCGAGGTGCTGGACGTATTGGCCGCCGAAGGCGCCCCCGAGACGGTGATCTTCCACTGCTTCTCATCCGGGCCGGCGATGGCCCACAGCTGCATCGACGCCGGCTGGCTGCTCAGCCTGTCCGGCACGGTCAGCTTCCGCAACGCCCGTGACCTGCGGGAAGCCGCGCCGCTGATCCCGGCCGACCAGCTGCTGGTGGAGACCGACGCCCCCTTTCTGACGCCGCACCCGTACCGCGGCGCGCCCAACGAGCCGTATTGCCTCCCATACACTGTTCGGGCGTTGGCCGACCTGCTGGATCGGCCGGCCGATGAGCTGGCCGCGGCGTCCACCGGCAACGCGCGACGGGTGTACGGGCTTTAAGAGTCCAGTAAGAACCGCTCCAGACGGGCCGCGCAAGTTGCCCGATGTAGACAGGTTCGTTACCGTCTCGTTATCGAATTGCGGGCCTGCGGGCCCGTTTAGTTTGTCACTGAGTTTTTGAGGCCGGGGAAGACGCACGTTGAACGTACTCACCAAGCTGCACCAGACCCCATCACCGATATTGCGAGTCCTGATCGCCGCGTTGCTGCTGGTGCTGACCTTCGCCGGTGGTTACGCGGTCGCTGCGCAGAAGACGGTCACCCTCAACGTCGACGGAACGCCGGTCACGGTGACCACGATGAAGTCGCGGGTGCTCGACATCGTCGAGGAGAACGGGTTCACCGTCGCCGACCGCGACGACCTGTACCCGGCCGGTGACGTGCAGGTGCATGACGCCGACACCATCATGCTGCGGCGCAGCCGGCCGCTGCACATTTCGCTGGACGGCGGCCAGGACAAGGACGTCTGGACGACGGCCTCGACCGTGGACGAGGCGTTGGCGCAGCTGTCGATGACCGACACCGCCCCGGCCGCGGCCTCCCGTGGCAGCCGTGTCCCGCTGGCCGGCATGGCCCTGCCGGTCGTCACCGCCAAGAACGTGCAGATCGACGACGGCGGGGCGGTCCGCGCCGTGCACCTGGCCGCGCCGAACGTCGCGGGCTTGCTCGCCGCCGCCGGCGCCCCGCTGGAACAGGGCGACAAGGTGACGCCGGCCGCGTCGGCGCCGGTCACCGAGGGCATGCAGGTCCAGGTGACCCGCATCCGGGTCGAGCAGGTCACCGAGCGGGTGGAGCTGGCCCCGAACGCGGTGCGCATCGAGGACCCGGAGATGAACATGAGCCGGTCGGTCGTCGAGGACCCGGGCACCCCGGGCGCCCAGGATGTGACGTTCGCGGTCGCCAAGGTCAACGGGGAAGAGACCGGCCGGCTGCCGGTGGCCAACGTCGTGGTGACCCCGGCCCGCGACTCGGTGCTGCGGGTCGGCACCAAGCCGGGCACCGAGGTGCCGCCGTCAACCTACGGCAGCGCGTGGGACCGCATCGCCAGCTGCGAGTCGCACAACAACTGGGCCATCAACACCGGCAACGGCTTCTACGGCGGCGTGCAGTTCGACCAGAACACCTGGGAGCGCAACGGCGGCCTGAAGTACGCCCCCCGCGCCGACCTGGCGACCCGCGAGGAGCAGATCGCCATCGCCGAGGTCACCCAGGCGCGTCAGGGCTGGGGCGCCTGGCCGGTGTGCAGCGCGAGGCGTTGACGATTCGGCTGCTCGGGCGCACCGAGATCCGGGCGCTGGCCAAAGAACTCGAGTTTCGGCCGCGAAAATCGCTGGGACAGAACTTCGTTCATGATGCCAACACCGTGCGTCGGATCGTGTCGGCCGCGGGCGTCAACCGCGACGACCACGTGCTGGAGATCGGGCCCGGGTTGGGCTCGCTGACCTTAGCCCTGCTGGACCGCGGGCCCACGGTCAGCGCCATCGAAATCGATCCGGTACTGGCCGGTCGGCTGCCGCAAACCGTCGCCGAGCATTCCCGCAGCGAGGCGTCCCGGTTGAGCGTGCTCAACCGGGACGTGTTGTCGCTGCGTCGCGCGGAGCTGGAAACCGAGCCCACCGCGGTGGTGGCGAATTTGCCCTACAACGTGGCGGTCCCCGCGCTGCTGCACGTGCTGGCCGAATTCCCCTCGCTGCGGACCGTGATGGTGATGGTGCAAGCCGAGGTCGCCGAGCGGCTGGCCGCCGAACCGGGCGGCAAGGACTACGGGGTGCCCAGCGCCAAGATGCGGTTCTTCGGGCCGGTCCGCCGGTTGGGCACCGTGCCGCCCAGCGTGTTCTGGCCGATCCCGCGGGTCTATTCCGGGCTGGTGCGGCTGGACCGGTACGAGACGTCGCCGTGGCCCACCGAGGACGCCTTCCGTCGCCAGGTGTTCCACCTGGTCGACATCGCCTTCGCGCAGCGGCGCAAGACGGCCCGCAACGCGTTTGCCGAATGGGCGGGCTCCGGCAACGAATCGGCGAACCGGCTGCTGGCCGCCAGCATCGACCCGTCCCGGCGCGGGGAGACGCTGAGCATCGCCGACTTCGTGCGGCTGCTGCAACGCTCCGGCGGCTGGGAGCACGCCTCGGCGAGCTAAGGGGCTCCGCCGGGCCTGAGCGGGAGCTGAGAACGTCGGCCAAAACTTTATGAATCGTTTGGCAGCAACTCAGGTTATTCTCAGCTACTCTGCGGGAAGTCGTGCTCGCCGGCATCGCCGCAGGGAGGTCGCACATGCTGCGTCGCAGGTTGTTTTCGCTGGTTGTCGCGGTGCTGGCGGTGGTCAGCGCCACGGTGCTGAGCCTGACGTCCGCGTTCGAGTCGACGATACGAACGGTGATGGCCGAGGCGGCGCTGCTGGCCGATGACTCATTAGTGATGGGCGGGAGCGGCTTACCGATCCCGCCGGATAGCTACGTGACGGGCCTTACTAACACCTTCATCACCCCGAACTTCCCCGGTTTCACCAGCGACACCGCGTACGGCCTGGTCACCCCGGAGGGGTTGTACCCGCTCACCGGGATCAAGTCCTTGCCGCTCGATACCTCGGTGCAACAGGGCCTGACGATCCTCAACAATGCGATCATGAACCCGCCGGACGCGACGAGTCCCGGCTACGCCGGAAACGATCTGGTGGTCTTGGGCTACTCGCAGAGCGCGGTGATCTCGTCGCTGGAGATGGACCAACTCGCCAACACCCCTGGCGCGCCGAGCGCCGATGACTTGCATTTCGTGCTGCTCGGCGACCCGATGAACCCCAACGGCGGGCTGCTGGAACGCTTCGCGGGCCTGGATCTGCCGAGTCTCGGGCTGAACTTCTATGGCGCTACCCCGGACTCCACCATCTACCCGACCGACATCTACACGCTGGAATACGACGGCTATGCGGACTTCCCGCGCTATCCATTGAACTTGCTGTCGGACCTCAACGCCTTCGCCGGCATCGAGTACGTGCACGGCACCTACCCGGATCTGACGGCTGCGCAGATCGCCCCGGTCACCGACGGCGGTGAGGCAATTCTGCTGCCGGGGTCGGCGGAACTCACCGGGGAGGGGGCGACCAACTATTGGATGATCCCCACCGAGAACCTGCCGCTGTTGAACCCGGTGCGCGACATTCCGCTCATCGGCAAACCGATCGCCGACCTGTTGCAACCGGATCTGACGGCGTTGGTGAACCTGGGCTACGGCGACCCCGACTACGGCTGGTCGACGGCGCCGGCGAACGTGGCCACCCAGTTCGGGTTATTCCCCAGCCTCAGCGACTTCGAGAAGCTGCCCGGTCTGTTGGTCAGCGGCACCCAGCAGGGGATTGAGGCGTTCGTCAAGGACATCAGCGGCGGCCTGTCCGGTCTGTCGCTGTCGAGCCTGACCAACCCGTTGGCGGCCCTGGACACCGGATCGGCCGTTGCGGCGGCGTCCGACCCGCTCGGCATGCTCAGCAATGTCGTGAACGCGCTCACCAGCGCGGCCGCGTCGGGCTACGCCACCTTGCTGCCGACCGCGGACATCCTCAACGCCCTGGTCACGTCGATTCCGCTGTACGACGCGACGCTCTTCGTGGACGCGGTGAGCAGTGGTGATCTGCTCGGCGCCATCGGCGACCCGATCGCGGCGGACGTCGGGCTGGGCACGATGGCGGGCGGCTTTGAGCTCATGGTCGTCGTGGATGCACTGCAATCGGTGGTGGGTGATCTGACCAGCATCATCCCGTTCTGAGCCCGGTTCGGCGATAGTCTCGTGCGGTGTCGAGGGAGGGAAACACCGCCACCGAGTGGGTGGCCACCGGGTCGGTCACCGTGCGCGTCCCCGGCAAGGTCAACCTGTACCTGGCGGTCGGGGATCGCCGCGCCGACGGCTACCACGATCTGCGGACGGTGTTTCACGCCGTCTCCCTGGTCGACGAGGTGACCATCCGCAACGCCGACACCCTGTCGCTGCAGATCGTCGGCGAGGGCGCCGACCAGCTGCCCACCGACGAACGCAACCTGGCCTGGCAGGCCGCCGAACTGCTGGCCGACCACGTCGGCCGGCGCCCCGACGTGTCGATCACCATCGACAAATCCATCCCGGTGGCCGGCGGCATGGCCGGCGGCAGCGCGGACGCCGCCGGGGTGCTGGTCGGCATGAACACGTTGTGGGAATTGGGTGTGCCGCGGCACGACCTGCACGTGCTGGCCGCCCAACTCGGCAGCGACGTGCCGTTCGCGCTGCACGGCGGCACCGCGCTGGGCACCGGTCGCGGCGAGGAGCTGGCCACCGTGCTGGCCCGCGACACCTTCCACTGGGTGTTGGCGTTCGGCAAGAGCGGACTGTCGACGCCGGCGGTGTTCACCGAGCTGGACCGGCTCCGCGACGTCGGCAGCCCGCCGCGGCTGCCGACCCCGGAGCCGGTGCTGGCGGCGCTGACGGCCGGCGATCCGCACCGGCTGGCGCCGTTGCTGGGCAACGAGCTGCAAGCGGCGGCGGTCAGCCTGGACCCGGGGCTGCGCCGCGCGCTGCGCGCCGGGGTCGAGGCCGGCGCGCTGGCCGGCATCGTGTCCGGCTCCGGACCGACGTGCGCGTTTTTGTGCGCGTCGGCGGCGTCGGCGATCGACGTGGGCACCGAGCTCGCCGGGGCCGGGGTGTGCCGCACGGTGCGGGTGGCCAGCGGCCCGGTGCACGGCGCCCGCGTCGTGCCCGCCCCGGCCACCGAGGTGTGACACACGCCTCAGGGTTTGGTAGTTACTTAAGAGGAGTTTAAGATGTTCGGCGGTGACGACTAGCGTTCAGGGACAGCGCGGGATACATTCGTCTGCCGGGTACCCCGGTGGACGGTCAACGCAGCTGTGGCGCGCGGTTCCTGGCTCAACACCGATTCGAGACATAACTGCTCCCCAATTGTGTGTGCGTGCCAGTTACGAAGCGCCCCTTACCCGGGGCAGCATTAGATCCCGGTCCTTGTGGAATCGACGAGTGCCGGAACCGAGGAGGTTGTGGTGAGCAGGTTCACCGAGACGATGTTCCGCAACGCCCGCACCAGCACCAAAGGCATGGTTACCGGCGAGCCACACACCCCGGTCCGGCACACCTGGCTCCAGGTGCATGAACGCGCCCGCCGCATCGCCGGCGGGTTGACCGCGGCCGGCGTCGGCCACGGCGACGTCGTCGGTGTGCTGGCCGGCGCACCGGTCGAGATCGCCCCCACCGCCCAGGGGCTGTGGATGCGCGGCGCCAGCCTGACCATGCTGCACCAGCCCACCCCCCGCACCGACCTGGCGGCGTGGGCCGAAGACACCCTGACCGTCGTCGACATGATCGAGGCCAAGGCCGTCATCATCTCCGAGCCGTTCATGGCCGCCATGCCGGTGCTGCAGGAAAAGGGCCTGACGGTGCTGACCGTCGAGGAGCTGCTGGCCGCCGAGCCCGCCGACCCGATCGAGACCGGCGAGGACGACCTGGCGCTGATGCAGCTGACGTCGGGATCGACCGGATCGCCCAAGGCCGTCCAGATCACCCACCGCAACATCTACTCCAACGCCGAAGCGATGTTCATCGGCGCCAAGATGGACCCCACCGGCAACGACGTCATGCTGTCCTGGCTGCCGTGTTTCCACGACATGGGCATGATCGGCTTCTTGACCGTGCCGATGTACTTCGGCGTCGAGCTGGTCAAGGTCACCCCGATGGACTTCCTGCGCGACACCCTGCTGTGGGCCAAGCTGATCGACAAGTACAAGGGCACCATGACGGCGGCCCCCAACTTCGCCTACGCGCTGTTCGCCAAGCGGCTGCGCAAGCAGGCCACACCCGGCCAGTTCGACCTGTCCTCGCTGCGGTTCGCGCTGTCGGGCGCCGAGCCCGTCGACCCCGCCGACGTCGAGGATCTGATCGACGCCGGGAAGCCGTTCGGGCTGCGACCCGAGGCGATCATGCCGGCCTACGGCATGGCCGAGACGACGTTGGCGGTGTCGTTCTCCGAGCTGGGCGACGGGCTGGTGGTCGACGAGGTCGACGCCGACCTGCTGGCCGCGCTGCGCCGCGCGGTGCCGGCAACCAAGGGCAACACCCGCCGGCTGGTGTCGCTGGGGCCGCTGCTGACCGGTCTGGAGGCCCGCGTGGTCGACGAGGACGGCACGGTGCTGCCCGCCCGCGGCGTCGGGGTCATCCAGCTGCGCGGCGAGCCGGTGACCCCGGGCTACCTGACTATGGCCGGCTTCATCCCGGCCCAGGACGAGCACGGCTGGTACGACACCGGCGACCTGGGCTATCAGCTGGAGAACGGGCACATCGTGGTCTGCGGCCGGGTCAAGGACGTCATCATCATGGCCGGCCGCAACATCTACCCGACCGACATCGAGCGGGCCGCCTGCCGGGTCGCCGGGGTACGTCCGGGCTGCGCGGTGGCGGTGCGGCTGGACGCCGGGCACTCCCGCGAGACGTTCGCCGTGGCCGTGGAGTCCAACGCCCACCAGGATCCCGCCGAGGTGCGCCGCATCGAACACGACGTCGCGCACGAGGTCGTCAAAGAGGTCGACATGCGGCCGCGCAACGTCGTGGTGCTGGGACCGGGCAGCATCCCCAAGACGCCGTCGGGCAAGCTGCGGCGGGCCAACTCGGTCGCCCTGGTCACCTAGGGGCGCCGGGCCCACCGCTGAGATTGCGTACAGGGTCGCATTTTTTCGAAAACCGCGACCCTCGACGCAATCTCAATGTCACGGCTTGCTTGTGCGCCGGCTATACCTTGATCACCGAAAGCGCGGAACATACCCGCGCCATCTGATCGAAGTCGGCATCCTGCGTCGCGACGGGCAGACCGTGTTCAATCGCGGTCGCCGCGATCAACGAATCGGTTAGCTTGACCGCCCGATGCAGACCCGCGGCACGGCACTCGGCGACGAGTCGGGCCCACGACACCATCACCGCCTCGCTCACGGGGATGGGGTCTGCCGCCCGCGCCAACGCAAGGGTGTCCGCGCGCCGTGCGCGGGTTGCCGCATCAGTCGCATTGAGCACGCCGAGTTGCAGTTCGCCGACGGTGATGACCGACAACGCGACACGTTCTGGCAGCGCCGCCATCGGGCGGCCGCCTTCGCGCGCAATAAACACCGAGGTGTCCAGCAGGCCGACTTGGGCCCGGGTGGCGCTCACGGCTCATCGAGAGTCTGGCCCGCAACCTCATCGAGTTCGCCGGCCAGCGGCGCGTCGGCGGCGCGATCGGCCAGTTCGTGTCGGAGCTGCTCACCCGCCAGCCACCGGACGCGACGTTGATGCGGCACGATGTCGGCGACCGGTTCACCATGCACGGTGAGCGTGACCTGCTGCCCGGCTTTGACCGCGTCAATCACCTGGCTGGTTCGATTGCGCAGGTCCCGCACGCCGACCTCCATGTGCGACAGCGTAGCACTTTCGTCGGCTGCTCGACCGATGTGGGACCGGCTGCTGGGCTGGGCGGCGCGGGTTACTTAAGCCTTGGCCGGCTGCTTTTGCGCGTACAGCCGGGCCCACTCCTTGCGCGGCCGGATGGAGACGTCGACGTCGGTCGCCTGAGCCCGCAACGCGCCCACGGTGGCCTGCTCGCGCGGGGTCCGCGCGAACGGATCCCAGCCGAAGAACCGGCAGGCGTTCTCCCAGGTGATCTTGTTGATGTCGGTGTCGTCGGCGCCGGCGTCGTTCAACTCGGCCAGCACCTGCTCGGGGGCGTCGGGCCAGAAGCAGTCCGAGTGCGGGTAGTCGCACTCCCAGGCGATGTTGTCGATGCCGATCTCGTGGCGCAGCTTCAACGACGTCTTGTCGGTGACGTAACAGGCCAGCGCGTGCTCGCGGAACACCTCGGACGGCAGCCGGCCGCCGAAGTCGCGGCGCAGCCACTTCTGGTTGGTGTAATGGCGGTCGCAGCGGTCCAGGTAGAACGGGATCCAGCCGATGCCGCCCTCGGAGAACGCGAACTTCAGGTCCGGGTAGCTGCGCATCGCCGGGCCCCACACCAGATCCTGGGCGGCGATCGCCGAGATCTGGGTGGCCAACACGATCAGGTTGTCGATCGGGGCGTCCTTGGCCATCGAGATCGCACCGAACCCGGTGCCGATGTGCAGGCACATCACCACGTTCTGCTCGCACAGGGTCTGGAACACCGGGCCCCAGTATTCGATGTCGTGGTAGCTGGGCAGCCCCTCCAGGTGCGGCAGTTCGGGCATGGTGACCGCGCGGCAGCCCTTGGCCGCCACCCGGCGGATCTCGGCGCACATCGCCTCGGGATTCCAGGTGGGCAGCAGCGCGATCGGGATGAACCGGTCCGGGTAGGCGCCCGCCCACTCGTCGATGTGCCAGTCGTTGTAGGCCTGCACCATGATCACGGTGACCGGGTCCTTGTGCTGGTTGAGGTGCCGAGCCGAGAACCCGGTGAACGTCGGGAAACACATCGAGGCCAGGATGCCGTTGCGGCTCATGTCGCGGACCCGTTCGTGCACGTCGTAGACGCCGGGCCGCATCTCGGCGAACCCGGCCGGGTCGCGGCCCCACTCCTCGGCCGGCCAGGACACCACCGCGTTGAGGCCACTGACCCCGGTGGGCCGGCCCTGGTAGATCCACTGGTCGACGCCGTTGTCGTCGGTGACGACGATCGGCGCCTCCTCCTTGTACTTGGCCGGCACATGGTTCAGGAACATGTCGGGCGGCTCCACCACGTGGTCGTCGATGCTGACCAGGATCAAGTCGTCGGTCTTCATGTCTCTACTAGTACCCTGGAAAATCGTGACCGTCTCCGCGCGTTCGGCCATAGATTTTGCAGAACCGGCCAACATCGATCTGCGCCGAGGCGGCCGTGCCCGGGCCGGCAGCTATCTCTACGAGGGACAGCATCTGGTCACCGGGTGGCACTCCCACGACATGCACCAGATCGAGTACGCCGTCGGCGGGGTGGTCGAAGTCGAGACCGCGGCCGCGCACTACCTGTTGCCGCCGCAGCAGGCGGCCTGGATCCCGGCCGGGCTGCAGCATCAGGCCACCATGCGCCCGGAGGTGCGCACCGTGGCGGTGATGTTCGACCCGGAGCTTGTCGCGCACGCCGGCGACCGGGCACGTATCCTGACCGTCTCGCCGCTGATCCGGGAGATGATGCTGCATTCGCTGCGGTGGCCGATCGAGCGGCCCGACGGCGACACGGTGTCCGACGATTTCTTCCGCACCCTGGGCCACCTGGTGTCGGCCGCACTGGACCACGAGGCGCCGCTGAGCCTGCCCACCTCCGATCATCCGACCGTGGGTGCGGCCATGGTCTACACCAAGGCGCACCTGGCGTCGGTGACCGCCGCCGAGGTCGCCCAGGCCGTCGCGGTGTCCGAGCGCACCCTGCGCCGCCAGTTCGAAGCGGTGATCGGCATGTCGTGGCGCACGTATCTGCTGCACGCCCGAATGCTGCAGGCGATGGCGCTGCTGGCCGCGCCGGATCAGGGAGTGCAGCAGACCGCGACCGCCGTCGGTTTCGACAGCCTCAGCGCCTTCACCCGCGCGTTCACCCGATTCGCCGGCGAAGCACCGTCGACCTACCACCGCAGGATCACCGCCGAGGGGTAGTCGCCGTCCGCCGCGAGAGGCACTCTCACGACGCGACGCGCCGCTGGCGCGTCGCCGAAGTGCCATTCGGCGCGTCTTAGCCCCAGGCGTGGACGATGTTTTGGGCGGGCTCCAGGCCCCGCTCGATCAGCAACTCGGTGGCGTCGGCGGCCTGCTCGCAGATCGTCGGCACCTGGCTGCGCTCGGCGGCGGTGAACGTCTCCAGCACGAACGTCGCCGGGTCCTTGCGGCCGGGTGGGCGGCCGATCCCAATCCGCACCCGTTGAAAGTCCTTGGTGCCCACGGCGTTCGCGATCGAGCGCAGCCCGTTGTGGCCGCCCTCGCCGCCGCCCAGTTTGAGCCGGACGCGGCCGAAATCCAGATCGAGATCGTCGTGGACGACGATCACGTCCGCCGGCGGCACCGAGTAGAACTTCGCCAACGGCCCCACCTGGCGGCCGGACTCGTTCATGTAGCACCGCGGCCGGGCCAACACCACCGATCGCCCACTGAGCCGACCGGTGGCCACCTCCGCACCGGACCGCTTATGCGCCTTGAGCGCCGAGCCCAGCCGCTGCGCCAGCAGGTCGACGACCATGAATCCGAGGTTGTGCCGGGTCTTGGCGTAATTCGGTCCCGGGTTGCCCAGGCCGACGACCAGCAACGGCTCGGCCATCCGGTGATCCGTCTACTCGGACTCTTCGGCGGCCGCGGTCTCCTCGGCCGCTTCGGCAGCCGCCTCGCCCTCGGCGGCCTCTTCGGCGACCTCGCCCTCCATCTCCTCGGCGGTCGGCGCGGTCACCACGTTGACCACCAGCAGCTCCGGATCGGAGATCAGGCTGACGCCCTTGGGCAGGGTGAGCTGGCCGGCGGCGAACTGGGTGCCGGCTTCGACACCCTCCACCGAGACGGTCAACTCTTCCGGGATCGACAGCGCCTCGGCCTCGATCTCCACGGTGTTGGTCTCCTGGGTGACCAGGGTGCCCGGGGCGGCGTCGCCCTCGATGACGACGTTGACCTCGACGACGACCTTCTCGCCGCGGCGCACCACCAGCAGGTCGGCGTGCTGGATGGTGCGGCGGATCGGGTGGATGTCGAGCGCCTTGGTCAGCGCCAGCTGCTCCTTGCCGTCGATGTCGAGCGCGAGCACGGCGTTGGTGCCGGCGTGACGCAGCACGGCCGCGTAGTCATGGCCGGGCAGCTCCAGGTGCTGTGGCTCGGTGCCGTGGCCGTAGAGCACCGCGGGAATCTTGCCGGCCCGACGCGCCCGGCGGGACGCGCCCTTGCCGGTCTCGGTCCGCACCGCGGCGGCGAGTTTGTTGGTGTGCGAAGTCGCAGACTTGGCCATGGTGTCGCTCCTGTGTTCGGGGCACGGCCAGCATCGCGACAACCACTACGGGAAATATCCGGGTCGCCGTCGATAACGGTGATCAGCACAGTTGTCGATCGCCCTCGCCGTGACGCCGGTCAGGATAGCGCATCGGCGCCACCCAGCGGAAATTCGCCCGGGCAGCTATTTGGCGGCGACGGTGAAGCCGTGGATGATCGCCTCGACGTCGTCGGACTCCGCGACGGCCTGGGTGGCGATCGTGGTGATGGTGAGCTGAACCAGGTAACGCTGCTTGGCCGGGGCCGCGCCGGTGGGGATGACCACCCGGTTGTAGCTGTGCAGCCGCTGCCCGAGCTGGTCGTAGGAGCCTTGAATCATCCCGGACGGGAAGCCGTGATAGTCGTCGGTGGAGGAGTCCAGCTTCTTGAAGTTCTGGGTCAGCTCGGCATCGGCGAAGCTGTGCTTGACCACCTCGGCGGCGTCGAAGTCGCCGCTGAGCTTGAACACCATCAAAATGGCCATCGGATACGACGGGCCCTTGCTGATCGCCACCGTTCCGGGGGAGAAGTGCCAGTTGGTGGACGTGCTCCACCCCGGCGGGGTCGGGATCGACACCGTCAGATCGGTCAGCGAGTCGGGCGCCACCTGCTCCCCGGAGACCCCGATGCTTTCCAGGTATTGCGGGAACGCGACCGGTTTTCCGGTCCCGGTCGTGGTCGGGGCAGTGGTCGTCGTTGTCGCGCTGGTGGTCCAGATGGACTGGTAGTCAGGCGACTTGGGCCCGCAACCTACCAGGCAGAGAACCGCCGCGGTGACGCCGAACAGCCGAAAGTTCACAGAATTTCGCGGACCGCATCAATCGGGCGGGCCAGCCGGGTGCCCTTCGCGGTGACGACGAACGGGCGTTGGATCAGGATCGGGTGCTGCGCCATCGCGTCCAGCAGGGCGTCGTCGGACGCGTCGGCCAGGTTCAGCTCGGCGTACAGCGCTTCCCGGGTGCGCACCGCGTCGCGCACCGCGATCCCGGCGTCGTCGATCATCTGCACCAGTTCGGCGCGCGACGGCGGGGTCTTCAGGTATTCGACAACGGTGGGCTCAATGCCGTTATCCCGTAACAGCTCCAGCGTTTTGCGTGAGGTGGAGCAGCGCGGGTTGTGGTAGATGGTGGTAGCGGCCATTTACGCGTCCCCGTCGAAAAGCCCGGTGACCGAGCCGTTCTCGAAGACGGCGCGGATGGTGCTGGCCAGCAGCGGGGCGATCGACAGCACGGTCAGCTGCGGGAAGCGTTTGTCCTCGCCGATCGGCAACGTGTTGGTGACGATCACTTCGCGGGCCCCGCACTCGGCCAGCCGCTCGGAGGCCGGGGCGGACAGCACCCCGTGGGTGGCGGCGATCACCACGTCCTTGGCGCCGTCATCGTGCAGCAGCTTGACCGCGCCGGCGATGGTGCCGCCGGTGTCGATCATGTCGTCGATCAGCACACAGGTCTTCCCGGCGACCTCACCGACCACCCGGTTGGACTTCACCTGGTTGGGCACCCGCGGGTCCCGGGTTTTGTGAATAAACGCCAGCGGCACCCCGCCCAGCGAGTCGGCCCACTTCTCGGCGATGCGCACCCGGCCGGAGTCCGGGGACACCACCACCATGTCGTCGCGCGCGTAGTTGTCGGCGATGTAGTTGCCCAGCAGGGCCTGCGCGCGCATGTGGTCGACCGGCCCGTCGAAGAAGCCCTGAATCTGGTCGGTGTGCAGGTCGACGGTGACGATCCGGTCGGCGCCGGCGGTCTTGAGCAGGTCGGCCACCAGCCGCGCGGAGATGGGCTCGCGGCCGCGGTGCTTTTTGTCCTGCCGGGCATACGGGTAGAACGGCAAGATCGCGGTGATCCGCTTGGCGCTGCCCCGCTTGAGCGCGTCGATCATGATCAGCTGTTCCATCAGCCACTGGTTCAGCGGCGCCGGGTGCGACTGCAGCACGAACGCGTCGCAGCCGCGCACCGACTCGTTGAACCGCACGAAGATCTCCCCGTTGGCGAAATCGCGGGCGGTCTGCTCGGTGACGTGGACGTCGAGTTCCTTGGCCACCTGTTCGGCCAGCTCGGGGTGGGCCCGGCCGGAGAAGAACATGAGGTTTTTGCGGTTGTCCATCCAGTCGTAGCTCACGTGCTGCCCCCGGCGGTTAATCGAGATGGTCGCCTAATGGTACGTAGCCACGGGGTCACGGTGTTGCCGGGTTCCCCGAACCCGCCGCGGGTCACTCCGGCCGGTCGGCCGCATCGGGGCTGGTCCGCGCCCGCTCGGCGGCCTGCGCGGCCGCGCTGCCCGGCCGTTTGCGTTGCACCCAATCCTCGATGTTGCGTTGCGGGCCGGCCGATACCGCCAACGCGCCCGGCGGAACGTCGTCGCGCAGCACCGTGCCCGCCCCGGTGTAGGCGCCGTCGCCGACGGTGACCGGCGCGACGAACATGGTGTCCGAGCCGGTGCGCACATGCGAGCCGACCGTGGTGCGCCGTTTGGTCTGCCCGTCGTAGTTGACGAACACGCTGGAGGCGCCGATGTTGGAATGCTCGCCGATGTCGGCGTCGCCGACGTAGGTCAGGTGCGGCACCTTGGTGCCGGTGCCGATGGTGGAGTTCTTGGTTTCCACGAACGCGCCCAGCTTGCCGTCGGCGCCGAGCACGGTGCCCGGCCGCAGGTAGGCGAACGGGCCGACGGTGGCGCCGTCGCCGATGACCGCCGAGCCGGCGTGGGTGCGGACCACCGACGCGCCGTCGCCAACGGTGACGTCGGTCAGCGTGGAGTCCGGGCCGACGGTGCAGTGGGCGCCGATGCGGGTGACCCCGAGCAGCTGGGTGCCCGGCGCGATCACGGTGTCGCGGCCGATGGCCACGTCCACGTCGATCCAGGTGGTGGCGGGGTCGACGACGGTGACACCGGCGCGTTGGTGGCCGGCCACGATGCGCCGGTTGAGTTCGGCGCCCAGCTCGGCCAGCTGCACCCGGTTGTTGACCCCGGCCACCAGCGCCGCGTCGTCGACGTGGCGGGCCCGCACGATCAGGCCGTCGCCGCGCACGATGCCGATCACGTCGGTCAAATACAGCTCACGCTGGGCGTTATCCGAGCTCAGCCGGGTCAGCGCCGAGCGCAGCGCGGCCGCGTCGAACGCGTACACCCCGGCGTTGACCTCGCCGATCTGCTGCTGCGATTCGCTGGCGTCGGCCTGCTCGACGATCGCGATGACCTCCCCGTCCTGGGTGCGCAGGATGCGGCCGTAGCCGGTGGGGTCATCCAGCGTGGTGGTCAGCACGGTGACCGCGGCCGGTCCGGCCCGGTGGCTGGCGATCAGGTCGGCCAGCGTGGCGGCGTCCAGCAGCGGGGTGTCCCCGGAGGTGACCACCACGACCCCGGCGAAATCGTCGGGCAGCGCCGACAGCCCGCACAGCGCGGCGTGCCCGGTGCCCAGCTGCTCCTGCTGCACCGCCACGGCCACCTCGCGGCCCAGCTGCTCGGCCAGCTCAGCGACCGCCGGCGCGACCCGGTCGCGGCCCTGACCCACCACCACGGCCAGGTGCTGCGGGCCGAGGCCGGCGGTGGCGTGCAGGGCGTGCGCGAGCATGCTGCGCCCGGCCAGGGTGTGCAGCACCTTGGGGGTATCCGAGACCATCCGGGTGCCGGCCCCGGCCGCCAAGACCAGGACCGCGGTGTCGCCGTGTGTTGTCATGGGCCTCCTCGGCTTGCTGGCGCGAGCGTGCGCAGTTGTACGCCGATACGCCGTCTAGCGTGGCATTTTGCGCACGCTGGCGGCAAAAGGCCGGGCGAAAAGCTCCGTCGCCAGGACTCGAACCTGAACTCTCAGAACCAAAATCTGATGTGCTGCCGATTACACCACGACGGATGGACTGCAAGGAGACTCTAACCGAACTGGATATCCTGGTAGACGTGGCAGCTCCGGACAAAGATGTGCGGGCGCCGCGCGCCCGGATGACGGGTAGCGAGCGTCGTCACCAACTCATCGACATCGCGCGCTCGCTGTTTGCCGACCGCGGGTACGAGGGCACCTCGATCGAGGAGATCGCGCAGCGCGCCAACGTGTCCAAACCGGTGGTCTACGAGCATTTCGGGGGCAAGGAAGGGCTGTACGCGGTCGTCGTTGACCGGGAAATGTCGGCGTTGCTGGACGGCATCACCGCGTCGCTGACCAAGCAGACCAACAACCGGTCCCGGCTGCGCATCGAGCGGGTGGCGTTGGCGCTGCTGACCTACGTGGAGGAGCGCACCGACGGCTTCCGCATCCTGATCCGCGACTCGCCGGCGGCGATCAGCGCCGGCACCTACTCCACCCTGCTCAACGACGCCGTCAACCAGGTGTCCTCGATCCTGGCCGGCGACTTCTCCCGGCGCGGCCTGGACCCCGAGATGGCGCCGCTGTACGCGCAGGCGCTGGTCGGGTCGGTGTCGATGACCGCCCAGTGGTGGCTCGACGTGCGTGAACCCAAGAAGGAAGTGGTCGCCGCGCACCTGGTCAACCTGTGCTGGAACGGGCTGACCCACCTGGAGCCCGACCCGGATCTGCTCGACGAGTAGCTGCCCGGCCGCGATGCGGTTTGCGCCGCAGCGCCGAGATCGACGTTTTCGGGCAAAAGTTCGAGTGCGCATCACGGGAACGTAGATCTCGGTGCAATCCAGGTGGCACACGTGGGTTGTGGCGGCGGTCACGCCCGTTTTGGCCAGCGCCGCAACGTGAATCGCGAAGCATAGAATGGTGCAAATGACCGCACCGGGGCCTGCCCGCCCAGTTACCCCGATCGCGGGGCTGGTCGACCTGGCGTTGACCGCGCCCACCTTTACCCAACTCATCGACCGGGCCGCTGAGCGGCCCGGTGAGCTGGCGTTGGTCGGCCCGGCCAGCGCCCGGCTGTTCGCGGCGGCCGCGCTGGCCCGCCGCACCCCGCTGCTGGTGGTCACCGCCACCGGACGCGAAGCCGACGACCTGACCGCGGAACTGCGCGGGGTGCTCGGCGACGCCGCGGCGATGTTCCCGTCCTGGGAGACGTTGCCGCACGAGCGGCTCTCCCCGGGCGTGGACACCGTCGGCGCGCGCATGCTGCTGCTGCGCCGGTTGGCGCACCCCGACGACGCCACCCTGGGGCCGCCGCTGCGGGTGGTGGTGACCACGGTGCGTTCGCTGCTGCAGCCGATGACCCCCCAGCTGGGCCGCATCGAACCCGTCACGCTGGCCGTCGGGACCGAGATCGGCTTCGAGGACGTGATCGCCCGGCTGGTCGAGCTGGCCTACACCCGGGTGGACATGGTCGGGAAACGCGGCGAGTTCGCGGTGCGCGGCGGCATCCTCGACGTGTTCGCCCCCACCGCCGAGCACCCGGTGCGGGTGGAGTTCTGGGGCGACGAGGTCAGCGAGATGCGGATGTTCGCGGTGGCCGATCAGCGCTCCATCCCCGAGATCGCGGTGGACACCCTGGTCGCGGTGCCGTGCCGGGAGCTGCTGTTAACCGAGGACGTGCGCGAGCGCGCCGCCCACCTGGCCGCCCAACACCCCAAAACGGAGAACACCGTCACCGGCACGGTCGCCGACATGCTGGCCAAGCTGGCCGAGGGCATCCCGGTCGATGGCATGGAGGCACTGCTGCCGGTGCTGCGTCCGGCCGATCTGTCGCTGCTGACCGACCAGCTCGGCCCGGACACCGCGGTGCTGGTCTGCGACCCGGAGAAGGTCCGCGCCCGGGCCGCCGACCTGATCAAGACCGGGCGCGAGTTCCTGGAGGCGTCCTGGTCGGTGGCCGCGGTCGGCGGGGATGCGCCCATCGACGTCGAGCAGCTGGGCGGATCGGGGTTCCGGGAGCTCGAGGAGGCGGCGGTGGTCGCCCGCCAAGCCGGGCACCCGTGGTGGACGCTGAGCCAGCTGTCCGGAGAGGCGGCCATCGAATTGGACGTCCGCGCGGCCCCGTCGGCGCGCGGGCATCAGCGTGACATCGACGAAATCTTCGCGATGCTGCGTGCGCACGTGGCCACCGGCGGCTGCGCGGCCATCGTGGCTCCCGGTGTCGGGACCGCGCACCGCGTCGTGGAGCAGCTGGCCGAATCCGACACGCCGGCAACGCTGTTGGACCCGGGTGACCCCCCGAAGCCGGGCGTGGTGGGGGTGCTGCGGGGGCCGCTGCACGACGGCGTCGTTGTCCCCGGTGCGCAGCTGGTGGTCATCACCGAAACCGATCTGACCGGCAACCGCGCCACCGGCCCGCAGGGCAAGCGGCTGGCGGCCAAGCGACGCAACATCGTCGATCCGCTGGCGTTGACCGCCGGGGACCTGGTGGTGCACGACCAGCACGGCATCGGCCGGTTCGTGGAGATGGTCGAGCGCACCGTCGGCGGGGCCCGGCGGGAATACCTGGTGCTGGAGTACGCGTCGGCCAAGCGCGGCGGCGGATCCGACAAGCTGTACGTGCCGATGGACGCGCTGGACCAGCTGTCCCGCTACGTCGGCGGGCAGGCCCCGGCGTTGTCCCGGCTGGGCGGCAGCGACTGGACCAACACCAAGACCAAGGCCCGCAAGGCGGTCCGCGAGATCGCCAGCGAACTGGTCGCGCTGTACGCCAAGCGGCAGGCCTCGGCCGGCTACGCGTTCGGACCGGACACGCCGTGGCAGGCCGAGATGGAGGACGCGTTCGGATTCACCGAGACCGTCGACCAGCTCACCGCGATCACCGAGGTCAAGGCCGACATGGAAAAGCCGGTGCCGATGGACCGGGTGATCTGCGGCGACGTCGGCTACGGCAAGACCGAGATCGCGGTGCGGGCCGCGTTCAAAGCGGTGCAGGCCGGCAAACAGGTCGCCGTGCTGGTGCCCACCACGTTGCTGGCCGACCAGCACCTGCAAACGTTTTCCGAGCGGATGGCCGGCTTCCCGGTCACCGTCAAGGGCCTGTCCCGGTTCACCGACCCGGCCGAGTCCCGGACCGTGGTCGACGGCATGGCCGACGGGTCCGTCGACATCGTGATCGGCACCCACCGGTTGCTGCAGACCGGGGTGCGTTGGAAGGACCTGGGTTTAGTCGTCGTCGACGAGGAGCAGCGGTTCGGCGTCGAACACAAGGAGCACATCAAAAGCCTGCGCACCCACGTCGACGTGCTGACCATGAGCGCCACCCCGATCCCGCGGACGCTGGAGATGAGCCTGGCCGGGATCCGGGAGATGTCGACGATCCTGACCCCGCCCGAGGAGCGCTACCCGGTGCTGACCTACGTCGGCCCGCACGACGACAAACAGGTCGCCGCCGCGCTGCGGCGCGAGTTGCTGCGCGACGGGCAGGCGTTCTACGTGCACAACCGGGTCAGCTCGATCGACGCGGCCGCCGCCCGGGTGCGCCAGCTGGTGCCCGAGGCCCGGGTCGTCGTCGCGCACGGCCAGATGCCCGAGGAGGCGCTGGAGACCACCGTGCAGGGGTTCTGGAACCGTGACTTCGACATCCTGGTGTGCACCACGATCGTGGAAACCGGGCTGGACATCTCCAACGCCAACACGCTGATCGTGGAGCGGGCCGACACCTTCGGCCTGTCCCAGCTGCATCAGCTGCGCGGCCGGGTGGGCCGCGGCCGGGAACGCGGCTACGCCTACTTCCTGTACCCGCCGCACGTGCCGCTGACCGAGACCGCCTATGACCGGCTGGCCACCATCGCGCAGAACAACGAGCTGGGCGCCGGCATGGCGGTGGCGATGAAGGACCTGGAGATCCGCGGCGCCGGCAACGTGCTCGGCGCCGAACAGTCCGGGCATGTCGCCGGGGTGGGTTTCGACCTGTATGTGCGGTTGGTGGGCGAGGCCGTGGAGGCGTACCGGGCCGCCGCCGACGGGCAGACCGTCACCAGCACCGAACCCAAGGATGTGCGCATCGATTTGCCGGTGGATGCGCACCTGCCGCCGGACTACATCGGCAGCGACCGGTTGCGGCTGGAGGCCTACCGCCGGCTGGCCGCCGCCGCCGATGATGCCGCGGTGGCGGCCGTGGTCGACGAACTGATGGACCGTTACGGGCCGCTGCCCGAACCGGCCCAACTGCTGGTGGCGGTGGCCCGGCTGCGGCTGCTGTGCCGCGGCTACGGCATCACCGAGGTGAGCGCGGTCAGCGCGTCCACCTTGCGGTTGGCGCCGTTGACGCTGCCGGACTCGGCGCAGCTGCGGCTGAAGCGGGTGTATCCGGGGGCGCACTACCGCGCCACCACCTCCACCGTGCAGGTGCCGATTCCGCGGAGCGGTGGCCCGGCCCTGGGCGCGCCCCGGATCCGTGATCTTGAACTGGTGCAGATGGTGGCCGACCTGGTCTTGGCGCTTGATGGCAAACCGCCGGGCGAAGTTGATATAACCGGCCTGGTGCCGCCCGGCGGGGCCAGGGAGGAGTCGCGCTCATGACCGTCGTCTTGGTCGACCCGCGCCGCCCAGCATTGGTGCCCGTCGAGGCCATCGAGCTGCTGGCCGGGGAGGTGGCCTACACCGAGGAGATGCCGGTGGCGGTGCCCTGGTCGCTGCCGTCGGCGCGGCCGGCGCACTCCGGCGCCGACGCCCCGGTTCTGTTGTCCTCGGACCGCGAGCATCCCGAGGTTGCCGCACGGCTTGCCGCGGGGGAGACCCTGATCGCCGCGCCGGAGCCGCCGTCGGGTGAACGACTGATTGACGCCGTGGCGATGATGGACAAACTGCGCACCGCCGGCCCGTGGGAAAGCGAGCAGACCCATGACTCGTTGCGCCGGTTCCTGTTGGAAGAAACCTACGAGCTGTTCGACGCGGTGCGCAGCGGCAACGCCGACGAGTTGCGCGAAGAGCTCGGTGACGTGTTGCTGCAGGTACTGTTCCACGCCCGCATCGCCGAAGACGCCCCACATCACCCGTTCACCATCGACGACGTCGCCGACACGCTGCTGCGCAAACTCGGCAACCGTGTTCCGGCAGTGCTTGCCGGGGAAGCGATTTCGCTTGATGACCAGCTGGCGCAATGGGAAGAACGCAAGGCGTTGGAGAAGAAGGACAAGCCGCGGACCTCGGTGATGGACGATGTGCCGACCGGCCAACCGGCACTGGCGTTGGCGCAGAAGGCGATTCAACGCGCCAGTCGTGCTGGGCTGCCCGCGGATCTGATTCCTGAGGACATCTCCTCGATCGCGGTGACCACCGAGGTCGACGCCGAAACCAAGCTGCGCTCAGCGGTGCTGGAGTTCATGGACGCCGTTCGCGACACCGAGAAGGCCATCGCCGCCGGACGCCGGGGTGCTGACGTCCCGGAGGAGCTCGACGTGACTCCACTCGGCGAGGTCAGCGAGGAGGAGTGGCGGGCGTACTGGCTGACGGCCCTCGAGCCGCACGTCGAGGTTCCCGAGCAGCCCGAGCCCTCCGCCGAGGGCGAAGCGACGGAGGCCGAGGAGCACGCGGCGGAGGCCGAAGAGGCCGCCGACGATCAGCCCGACGTCGACGAACCCGCCACCTGACCTGGCCCGTGCCGGGCACCTGGTTGCCGAACACCGAGTCTGGCGGCCTTTTCGGGTAGTTGGCTACTCGTGACCCGCGCCGACTCCGGCGCGCAGCATGGGCGATGTCCACGAATGCGCGCGCCCGCGCCGGGCGCCGGAATTGCCCGGAGGAGCCTGGGTGAAGGTCACACTTGAGCGCCCCGTGGTCGAGGTCGACCACCACGAGGCGGCCGGCGGCGAACAACCATCCGATCTTGGCGGCGTGCCCAAATCGCGCCGGATCCTGCTCGCCTGCTGGATCGGCACCAATGCCGCCGTCATCATCGGGTTGGCCGTCCGGAACGCGACGCTGACCAGCACCGCCTGGGACCTGATCGGGACGGCATTGTTGAGCGGCATCGGTATCACGTGCACGCTGGCAGTGGTTCAGCTCGCCAAGGGATCCCCCGCTGCCGCACTCACCGCGATGCTGAGCCAGATCTTCGTCGCGGGCCTGGCGGTCTATGTATGGCTGGTCGATGAGCGCAGCCCCGAGGGCCAGCTGCTGGGGGTGACGGGCGTTGCGTTGACGTTGGGCGGTATTGCGCTGCTCTGGGTGCTCTATCTGGCGCGCTACGCACGCGGCGCCTTTAGCAAGGGCGCGGCCGTCCTCGTTGCCTTGTTCCCGCTGGTGGGTCTGGGTCAGTTCTGGATGCAGACCGAGTACCTTCCGACGTCCGTAAGTCCACTCATCGACATCAGCACCGAGTTATCGCCAGTCGGCTCGTCCGATTCGGTCATCCATCTGCTGGCGAAACTGACCCTGCACAACCGTGGCTCTGTCCAGACCGAGCTGCATGTCGGGCTGATGCGCGTCACCTCCTATCCCGTAGGGACGCCGGCAGAACCTCCCACCACCGACACCCTGCTGGCAGGGCTCACCCCGCTGGGGCGCACCACCCGAGGCCACTACCGCGAAACCCCGACCCTGGCGGCTGATGCCCGGCTGCTCTACGCCGATCTGTTCGCCGCCCCCTACGACGATGCTCTCCTCTCCGCCGGGGAAACGGCGGGGTGGCAGCGGGTGATCGATATCGACGCGCGAGCAGTCCGGCTGGTGCGCCTGTCGGTAGAGGGAGTTGTTGCCACCCACCGGATGATGCAGGGCGTCCACACGTGTTACCCGCCTCGGATCTCGATTTGGCGGGATCCGCTCGCCTTCTTTGTTGAAGCGGGAAAGCTGCATGACTGGAAGGGCGGGGCCGCGCATGTGCTGTGCGCGGAGAGCGAGTTCGCCTCGATAGGCGCCATTCAAGACCTGGTATCGGATCATCCGATGTTGAGGACGTTCATCGTGGTCGACACCCCCGCGCCGGTGATGGAATTGCCCACCTTGATGACGACCTTCGGCACCCGCGCAACCATCGAGGACGAGTTCAAAAACCTCGCCACGGCGAACCAGATCAACAAGGCGAATCCGTCCATCTTCATCCGGGATTCGGCGGAATATGCGCCGTCGGACGCTGATCTTCGTTCCGCAGGAGGGTCGCCATGACCCGGTCAATTCGGAAATGTCCGACCACGGACACCGCCGCAGTTGTGAGCTGGATGGACGGCGACGCTGCGCGCGCCGATTCGGAGGCGATCGTCCTGCCGTCGGTCCAGCCGGCGAAACGACGGCTGCACGCCGCCTGGCGAGAGAATGCCCAAAGCCGGATCCTCGCGCTTGATGTCGAAGTCGACTGTCTGATCGAGCAGTTGACGACCCTGACCGCGACCGAGCGGCGGCGGCTGGTCGATGCCAAGGAGCGGCTGCGCGCCGCCGACGCGATCGTCAAAAGCCGTCCGGGACTGCGGTACGCCTGGACGGGAGTCGATATCGCACGGGCCCTGGCCCACATCAACGCGGTCGAGGTCACGCTCACCCGCCTGTCGCCGCCGAGCGCCGTCGCCGCGAAACTGCCCAACATCATCGCCGACGCCACCCTCCTCCTCAAACCACATGACGCCCGCGTGGAAGACCTCCGCCACTATGCGGCCAAGCAGCAGCTGAACGACGACGACCGCGATGCCATCGCGCACGACTTGCGGGCGATCTACGCGGCATGCGCCGACGAACACGTCAAGACGCGAAGCTTTCGCAACATCCTGTTGGGGGCCACCTTTGTCCTCACCCTGTTCGCGGTCGGGATCGGACTGCTCGGCTGGCGTGCACCGGACTGGGTTGCGCTGTGCGCACCTACCCGCCAGATGGTGGCCACCTGCCCGTCCGGGGGGTGGGCACCGGCCAGGGGCGACGTCTTCGTGGTCGAGCTCATCGGGTTGTTCAGTGCCAGCCTGGTGGGAGCGGTGGCCATTCGCCGAATGCGGGGCTCCTCAACGCCGTACGCGGTTCCGATGGCCTCCCTGCTGGTCAAGCTGCCGACCGGCGCGCTGACGGCGGTCGCCGGTCTGCTGCTGCTCCGCGCCGGAATCCTGGGACCGGACGTCGCCGCCGCAGGCACGGCGCAACTGGTCGCATACGCGCTGATCTTCGGGGCGTCACAGCAGGCCTTCACCCGGCTGATCGATATCCAAACCCAGCATGTGCTGGACAGCATTCCTACCCCCAGCCGTGACGCGGCAAAGGACCCGGGCACTAGGACGAGTGAGGGAAATGTCTTCGAATAACCCGCTCTGGCTGCCCGACGTGCTGCGCGCCGAAGGCCTCGACGTTATCGAGTTCCCCGGCTGGCGGACCCGCGGTCGCGGCGACTTCACCGACATCTGGGGTGTTATCTGCCACCACACCGGGGCCGAGGAAGCACCGCCGCAGCGGATCGCCGCCGGCAGCGCCGCGTTGGCGGGTCCGCTTGCGCAGCTTCACCTCGCCCAGGATGGCACGGTCACCGTGATCGCGGCGGGCGTCGCCCCGCACGTGCGCGTGGGTCAGTATCCGGGTCTGCCCACCAACGCCGCGGCCCAGCACACGATCGGGGTGCAGGCCGTGAATACCGGCACCGAAGGCTGGGCTCCCGCCCAGTACGACGCCTTGGTGCGGTGCTGCGCCGCCATCGTGGGCAAACTGGGCCAACCCGCCTCCCATGTGATCGGTCACCGGGAGTGGAATCCGCGCAAATGGGACCCGGGGGCCCTCGACCTCGACCGATTCCGCACCGACATCACCGCGCGGTTGGTCACTCACCTGGCCAGCTGACCCACCGCCACCACCGGCGCCGGTCAGGGCGTGCAGCCCGCCGCCGCGGCGATGGCCCAGGCGATCTGCGGGTGCCGAATGTCGCTGTGGGCGCCGCTGAACGGCGACTGGTTGGCGTTGATGACGGCATTGGCGTCCAATGCGTAGAACTGGCCGGACACAAAGTCGTACGGCTTGCCCGCGTCGACGAGCGCGACGACGTCGGCGGCGGGATTGTTTTGATACCCGTCGTGCCCCATTGCGCCCCACCGGTAGACGAGATCCTGGGCGGCTTGCGCGTCTTGGCGGGCGAGCATGCTCGCGGCCGGATACCACCAGCCGACCGCACGGTCGGCGTTGCTGAACGTCGCCAGCAGCGGACCGTCCACCCGGGTGCCCAATCCGGTGAGCGCACCGGCCCGGCCGGGGGCGAAGGGCAGTGCGGTGGCGAAGCAGAAGTGGGAGAACGCACCCTGGATCAAGGTCAGCGATTTGACGGGGCTGGCCGTCGCGGTCATGCCGGCGGGCAGGCCGGCCAGCGCGTAGGAAACCAGGCGGGCGCCGAAACTGTGGCCGATCAGGTGAATGCGCGGGGGACCGCTGAGCCGCCCGAGCAGCGGGCCCAGCCCGGCCTGGCCAACCACCCCGGCACGGTTCTTCATCTCGTAGTAGCTCAGTGTGCGCAACAATTCCCGAGCTCCCGACCACAGCCCCGCGAACGGGTTACCCAGCCCCTGCGCGTTGCTGGCGCCCACGGGCGCCATCGCGGCGGCATGGCCCAGCACGGCCACAGTGTCGGTTGTGGTGCCGGCTAGCAGCGCTGCTTCCCCGGTGTCCTCGCTGCCTTGCGGCTTCGTGGTGACCAGATCGCTGGCAAGGGTGTGGAATTCGGTCAGCTTGTCCGGGTCCTGGGGTTGATCATCGAGCAGTTTTCCCAACGCGTCGAGATGGGCTTGCTGGTCGGGGAACGCCGGCGCCAGCGCAGTGGCCAGCTGTGACCCGCTGGACGGCATTGGTGGCGCGGTGGCCGGATCGTCATCGGGGAACAGCAACGACGGCCAGAGGACGCCGACGGCCGCGCTGCCGGAGACCCGGGCACCGAGCTGCTCGGCCAACAGCGTGAACATCGCCTGGTAGAGGTTACGGGCAGAGCCGACCCCGTTGTTCCACCCGTGCGCGAAGACAAACAGGTCGGTGATGCCGCCGGCGGCGACCGCCGTCGGCAGTCCGCCGTCGCCCTGGCCGGACACCGTGTTGAGAGTGCCGTCGGCGTTGAAATCGATTTCGTAGTAGGGCAATCCACCAATTGTGGCCATGTCGATCCTTTCCTTTCCCTAGGTGCTGGTCAAGGCGCGAAGCAGGCTGATCAAGCCGGCGCCTTGAAAGAACTGGTGTCGTCCGAGGTCGGTTGCGGTGTCGAGGAAGATCTTCTTGACCTGGTGCGGCTGGCCGATGAACTCGGTACGGGCGGAAAGAAACGCCGCGATCGCGCCCGATACGTGGGCGGCAGCCATGGAGGTTCCGCTGTCTTCGATGTAGCAAGCCAGATCCGGGGGGTCAGACGGTCCGGTCACCAGCGGCGGAACTCCGGCAACCAGTTTCCCCGTCCCGGCGGAGGTGATTCGTTCACCGGGCGCCACCAGGTCGGGTTTGAGCCGCCCGTCGAGGGTGGGACCTTTCGAGGAGTCGAATGTGACACCGAAGGTGTGCGGTTTGTAGCGGTGCACCGAACCGACCGTGATGGCCGCGGCAGCGTTGCCGGGGTCGGTGATCGTGGACAACTGCCCGTACACGTCACCGTTCGCGCCGGCCGCCTCCACACCAACACCGGCGCCGGCGACACCGGCACCCATGTTGCCGGCGCTGACCACGGCGACAACACCCGTCCCGACAAGCAGATCCAGCTCCCGGCACAGCGGGCTTTGACCGGCCGCGTAATCCCTGATGAGCCAGCCGCAGCCGAGTGACAGGTTCACCCCGTGGATGATCAGGTCGCGTCCCCCGCTGTTGACGGTGCGCACATAGTCGAGTGCGTCGATCACCGCACTTGAGAGCGTCTGGCCGTTCTCATCCAGCACCCGCAGGCTGACCAGGTTCGCGCGGGGCGCAACGCCGGACAGGGCGACGCCGGGCGGCAGGTCGCGCTGGACCCAACGCGGGAGTCCCTGCGCAGTCGGCTCGTTGGCGGCGATGCGAACCACCGACGGATCCCGCGGAGCCTGACCAGCAATGATGCCGGCGACGTGGGTGCCGTGCCCAAAGGGGTCGGTCAACGGAGCCGATCCGGTGGTCGTACTCGACGGGTCGGAGATAGTGAAATCGCGGTGCAGCGACGCCACCGCACCCGCCGACAGCGTGGCGGTGCCGATGAAATGCGGGTGGCGCTCGTCGATCCCGGAATCGATCACCGCCCAGGCCACGCCGGTGCCGTCACAGCTGAACGTCCGCGACGCCGCATCCGCCTGGATGGTCGTCACCGAGCGATCCAGATGAGCGTCGACCACGAAGTCCGGCCACACGTGGTAGATCAACTGCACGGCCCGCTCAGCCGCGGCCGCGGTGGGGCGGGCACCGCCCCGTACGAGTCGTTCGACTTCCGCGGGGGCCAACACGCAGCGCATGTAGTGGCGGCCGACGGGCACCGGTTGAGGTGGCCGGTTACGTCCTCGGAAGACCCGCCCAAACAGGTCGTGGAACTGATCGCGAACCTCGCTCGCTGTCGCGCCGGGAGACAGCCGCAATTCGACGAGAACCACCCGGCGGCCCTGCTCAACGGAGAGCACCGCTCGATCGGCCGCCGGCGGAACTTCGTCCGGAGGGGCGAGTAACAGCGGGCTGACGAGCGGTGGCCGGCGCGGACCCCGCAGCGGCGGACCGGCGGTCACGGCCGGGCTTCCCGTCGGCGCGCCCGCCACGGTGGGCGCGCCGGACCGCCGACGGCGGCGCTGAACCGGTGCGACATGCAGTGATTGTGGCGCGACGCTGCGTAGGGCACAGGAGTACTCACCTACTCGTTTCTTCGGGTGCTCGGCACACGGCCGGGTTAATCCTCGAGATGACGGTCGTAGTCCCATCGCTCGAGCCGCAACTGCAACTCGTGCAGGCCGCTGGCGGTGAGCACGGTCAGCACGGCCGCGCACGCGGCCACGGCGGTGCTCATAGCCTCAGCATCTCGCGCGCCATGCGCGAGGGTTCCAGGTAATCCCGAGTGCTCGGGTAGTGGGGTCGCGGGTCGTTCACCCAGCCCACCAATCCCATCAGCATCTGCCGCAAGGCCCGCGTGACGCGCCGGCCGGCACCGGTGCGCGGCGCGCGAAGCGCGGCCGCCGTGCCAAACAGCACTTCCTGTTCGGTGATGAGCACCGCCGTCGCCGACCGCGTGCTTTCGGCGGGGGAGCGGGCATTTTTGACCGCATCCGCCGTGTTGGTCGGCTCGGTCTGCGAATACAACGACATTTCGATCTCTCCTCACATCGGACGATCCGTTCCTGATGCAAGAAAATTAGGGCCGTTCAGCGGCCGCGGCACGAGTGGCTAACTACGTGTTTTGGGCCGGGCGACGCGATAGATGCGCAGGTAGGCGGCGTTCCGTCGGCCTGGATGCGTCGAAGATGGAGTAATCGATTACTCGTGTGCTTCCCGAAACTGCCCTCGACAATCGATGTGTCCATTCGTTTCAGACCGGGAGGCGGGCGGCGCGGAGTGACGGCAACAATGTTGCGGTTCATGTCGAGAATCGCCGAATTGGCGGATCGCACAATCGGGTGGTCGAGGCTGCCTCGGCCGCTGGCGATTCTGGTGCTCGTCGGGCTTCGCAACCAACTGCGCGCCTACAACCTGTACGACGTCGGCCGGGGGGCCGCCGATCGGCCCTGCGGCGACGGGCCCGCCTTCAGCAACCGGGTCGGCGCGCGCACCCTCAACGGCACCGATAACGATGTCGACGACCCGTTGATGGGCTCGATCGGCAGCAGGTTCGGCCGCAACGTTCCGCTGCCGTACACCTATCCGGAGGATCCCGCGCGGCTACTGGATCCCAATCCTCGGCTGATTAGCCGGCGCCTGCTCACCCGCGATTACTTTCAGCCCGCGACCACGCTCAATCTGCTCGCCGCGGCGTGGATCCAATTCGAAGTACACGATTGGTTCAGCCACAACACCGTCGACCCGCAACCCTGGCAGATCCCGCTGCACGATCACGACCCATGGCCCGAGCGGCCCATGACGATCAAGCGGACGGCGCCCGACCCCAGCCCCGACCCGAATGGCCCGCCAACCTACGTGACCGCCGACACCCACTGGTGGGATGCGTCGCAAATCTATGGATCGACACCGGATTTCTCCGATGGGCTGCGCTGCGGACACCGCGGTCAACTCCGCATCGACGAGCTGGGATTGCCTCCCGCCGATCTGGAGAAGTACCTCGACTTGAGCGGCGTCGCCGGCAATTTCTGGGTCGGTCTGGCCATTTTGCACTCGTTGTTCATGCGCGAGCACAACGCGATATGCGAACGGCTGGCCACCGAATACCCGCGGCTGACCGACCAGGAACTGTACGCGAAGGCCCGGCTGGTGAATTCCGCGCTGATCGCCAAGATCCACACCCTCGACTGGACCCCGGCGATCATCGCTCATCCCACCACCGTTTACGCAATGCGGGCGAACTGGTTCGGCGTTCTCGGGGAACGATTCCGACGCCGCTTCGGGCGCATCAGCGACAGCGAGGTGTTACAGGGCATACCCGGGGCACCCACCGATCACTACGGGGTTCCCTACTCGCTCACCGAGGAATTCGTGGCGGTCTACCGGATGCATCCGCTCATTCCCGACGACTTCGTGTTCCGGTCCCTGGCCGACGACTGCGTGGTGACCGCGCATACGTTGCCCGAGCTGACGGTGCTGCATGT
This sequence comes from Mycobacterium sp. pUA109, assembly GCF_041287095.1. NCBI lineage: Bacteria > Bacillati > Actinomycetota > Actinomycetes > Mycobacteriales > Mycobacteriaceae > Mycobacterium > Mycobacterium sp. pUA109. Next base: position 225,755 of record NZ_JBGGKS010000006.1, read on the forward strand.
GCGTGAGCGGCTGGCCGAACTGCCCATGGCAGACCTCCTGTACTCGTTTGGCCGCGCCCATCCCGGTGCCATCACCCTGCACAACTTCCCCCGGCATCTGCAGCATTTCAACCGGGCGGACGGTTCGCTGCTCGACCTTGCCACCACCGACATCTTGCGGGTGCGCGAGCGGGGGGTGCCGCGCTACAACGAGTTCCGACGTCTGCTTCGCCTCAAACCCGTTGCGTCGTTCGAAGAGCTGACCGATAACCCGGTATGGGCCGAGGAACTGCGGCAGCTCTACCATGACGTGGAGCGGGTGGATCTGATGATCGGGTTGTATGCCGAACCCAAGCCGCCAGGATTTGGGTTCAGCGACACCGCTTTTCGGATCTTTGTGTTGATGGCATCGCGGCGGCTGGCCAGCGATCGCTTCTTCACTCGCGATTTCCGCCCGGAAATCTACACTCAGGCCGGCATGGACTGGGTCAACGACAACAGCATGCGCACCGTGCTGCTGCGCCACTTTCCCGCACTTGCGCCCGCGCTAGACGGGGTGGCAAATCCGTTCGCGCCCTGGCGAGCGGTCGCCCCGGCCAACCCGGCCGGCACCGCGCCGGCACCGGCGGGCTCGGCCGCACTCACCGGGCGGACCTATCTGCGCTACCAGGAGAACCTGGAGCGGCCCCGGCCCGACGAGGACGAGGACATCGACAGCATCGTCAAGGCGCTGCACGGCAATAACGAACGGGCCTACCGCAAGTTCAAGCACGGGCTGCGGGACGCGCACGCCAAGAGTCACGCGATCCTGCGCGGAGAACTCACCGTCTACCCCGATCTGCCCGCCGAGTTGGCCCAGGGACTGTTCGCCGCGCCGGCGACCTATCCGGTTATTGCCCGGCTGTCGACCACCTCCGGGGTGCTGCGCAGCGACCAGATCCGCGGGGTTCGGGGACTGGGCATCAAGGTCCTCGGTGTGCACGGCCCGCGGGCCCTGCCCGACGACGATGCCACCACCCAAGACTTCATCATGGTGACCCACCGCGAGTTCTTGTTCGCCGACGCCCACGCCTACCGCGTGCAGGGTATGCCGACGGCTCGGCTGCTGGCGATGCTGCCGGACCGGGTGCTGTGGGCGGGCAGCGAGGTTTTGGCCGCGGCCACCCGGGTCGGCGTCCGGCTGCCACCGAACCTCGCGGTGTTCGTCGCGCCCAACACCCACATCCTGGGAGAGACGTTCTATTCGTCGGCGCCGCTGCGCTACGGCGATTACGTCGCGAAGATGCTCTATGCACCGGTGTCGGATGCGGTCACCAGCCTGACCGGGCAGCTGGTGCCCCGCGCTGCCGGGCAAGACGCTCACCGTGACCTGATCCTTGAGTTCTTCGGCACCAACAGCGCGGAATACGAGTTGCGGGTCCAGCTGTGCACCGACCCGGTGGCGATGCCCATCGAAGACGCCACGGTGCCATGGCCGGAGGAAGCGTCCCCGCACCGGCCGGTAGCCAAGATCACGTTCCGCCGCCAGGATCCGTACAGCCCCGAGCGGCGTGCCTTCGGCGACGACGTGCTGTCCTTCAACTCATGGCGCGCCTTGGCGGAGCACCGCCCGCTTGGGTCGATCAACCGGCTCAAAAAGAAGGTGTACGAGGCGTCGAGCCAGTTCCGCCACACGGTGAACGCCGCACCGCGCATCGAACCGACCGATATCGCGCAGCTGCCGGACTGACGGTCGGCGTAAGCATGTCAACAGCAAACAATGCAAGGCCCAACATGATTCTTCCCAGTGTTAACGGCGACGGGCACGGTCAGCCCAAGGTCGGCCGTTGGCGGCTGCTGAAACGTCCCGTTGAGCACCAAGCGATCCAATCCGCGCTGAGCGACCGGAACAGCTGCGGCGTGATGCTGGTGGGCGCCGCCGGCGTCGGCAAGACCACGCTAGCCCGCACGGTCACCGCCGCGTTGCCGTCGAAGGTGCACTGGGCGGCGTGCACCGAATCCTCCCGCAGTATCCCGCTGGGGGTGTTCGCGCTATGGGTACACGCATCGCCATCCCGCGACCCGATTGAGCTCATCGTTTCGGCGCGGGAATCGCTGTTGGCCGACGGGGACACCGTTATCGGCGTCGACGACGCACACTTGCTGGACCAACTCTCGGCCACCCTGCTCCACCAAATCGTGGTCGAGCGGGCGGCGCGGGTCGTGGCGACCGTTCGCAGTGGCGAACCGGTGCCCGACGCGGTGACGGCGCTGTGGAAGGACGGACATCTACAGCGCCTTGAGCTTCAGGTGTTAACCAAGCAGCAAAGCGTTGCGCTGGTCGAATCGGTCCTCGGCGGCACGCTCGAGGGGCTCAGCGCGGACATCATGTGGACATCGTCGGGCGGTAATCCGTTGTTTCTGCGCAACTTGGTCGAAGGCGCCGTCGATGCCGGGACGTTGACCGAAGTCAACGGCGTGTGGCAGCTCCGCGGGCCCACCGTCGTCCCATCCGGGCTGGCGGCGCTCCTCGACGACCGCCTCGATCGCGCCGGCACCGAAGCTGTCCAGGCGTTGAAGTTGTTGTCGCTGTGCGAGCCGCTGGACATCGGCGCGCTGTGCGAGTTGGCCGGCGCGGACGCGGTGGACGCGGCCGAGGTCCAAGGCCTGCTCCGGGTTGAGCGCAACGGCGCGCAGGTGCATGCCCGATTCAGTCACCCGCTGTTGGGCGATGTGGTGCGACGACGTGTCGGCAGCGCCTCGGCGCGCATGCTGCGGGGTCGCATCGTGCAGGTGATTCGGGACCATGAGCTCGATTCAGCGGCCGGACGCATCCGGCTGGCGCAACTGTGTGTCGACAGTGATCAGGTCATCGACATGGACCTGCTCATCAGCGCAGCCAAAGATGCGGTGTTCCTATCGAACCTCCCGCTCGGGGAACGGTTGGCGCGCGCGGCGTTTGAGCGCGGCGGCGGTTTGCGGGCCGCCGAACTGCTGTCGCGGGCACTGCTGTGGCAGGGCCACCCGGTACAAGCCGACGCGATCCTCACCCGATTCGACCCCGACCACCTCGACGAGCTGCAGCTCGTCCAGTGGGGGATCCCCCGGCTGTCCATCCTGCACTGGTCGATGGGCAACACCGGCCAAGCCGACCAGGTGTTGGAGCTGTTACACAGCCGAGTCGAGCACCCGGCGCTCAAGCTCATCGTCGACGCGACCGGGTCGGCAATGGCGGTGCACCAGAACAAGGTTGCCGAAGGATTGGCCGTGGCCGAACGGGTGTTGGCGGATCCGAACGCCCCCAAACAGGCGGTCGATTGGGCCGCCTTCGCCGCGGGACTCGGCATGCCGCCGGCGGGCCGCGGACGCGATTTCGAACCGACCGCCGCCCGGTGCCGCGCCGAGCAGAAAGCCACCGACGGCATGCTGCGGGTCATGGTGCGCTACGGCGACGTGCTGGCGCTCACCTACCTCGGTGAACTCGACCTGGCCGAGCGTCGGGCAGCCGAATACGCACAGTTCTCCTCGACGGGCCAGTTCCTCGGATGGGCTATCGCCAAGATCATGGCCGGTCTGGTCGCCACCTACCGCGGGAAATTCCGCGACGCGATCTCGTCACTGGAACAGGCGATCGCGGCGCTCAACGCTGAAACCGCACTGCCCTGGCAGCTGCCCGCCCGGCTGCTGCTGGTGCGGGCGTACGCCGCGCTGAACCGTGTCGAGGAAGCCGAGCGGGTGCTCGACGACACCAAGGAGCACACCGGCCGGCACGAGGCGCTGTGGGAGCCGCAACTGATGATCGCCCGAGCATGGGTCGCCGCCGCCAACGGCAGCCCACGGTCCGCAATCGACTTGGCCCGCGCGGCCGCGGATCTCGCGCACTCGTGCGGTCAGTACGCCGCCGAGGCGGAGGCGTTGCACCACGCCGCGAGGTTCGGCGACCGCACCGTGGCGGGTCGGTTGGCCGAACTCGCCAAACGCGTTCAGGGGTCGGTGGCGTCGGTGTACGCCCGCCATGCGGCGGGCGTCGCCGACGCCAATGCCACCGCGCTGGACGCAGCCAGTGCTGAATTCGAAGATCTCGGCCTGATGTTGTCGGCCGCGGACGCCGCCGCCGAAGCGGTTCCGCTGCACGACCGGGCCGGCCAGCGGCGCAAGAGCGCGGAGGCGGGGGCCCGCGCCCTGCGCCTGGCCACCCACTGCGACGGGGCAGTGACGCCGGCGGTCAGATCCGCGGCCCGGCCGTTGCCGGTGACCTCCCGGGAGCGGGAGATCGCCGCACTGATCGCCGGCGGCCTGTCGAACCGGGAGATCGCCGAGCGGCTGACGGTGTCGGTGCGCACGGTGGAGGGACACATCTACCGCGCCTGCATCAAACTCGATATCGCTGACCGCGACGAACTCGCGAAGATCGTCTGGCACGACCTGGCCACCTGAGCGCGAAGCTGGGGCCGACGCGTTCAATAGATCGGTCCGACGCACCACCGCGATGCGACACCGACGACGCAAACCGTCCCGTGTAACGATGGTCGAGGGGACAACGTGGTTAAGGGAGTGTGGTGTCGCCGGTACGTTGGCTGCGCGCGGTCGTCGTCGTGGGGGCGACGGCGCTGCTATTGGCATCCAGTTGTACCTGGCAACTCGGTGTCCCCATCCCCGCGGGTGTGCCGCCCCCGGCTGGCGATCCGGTGCCGCCGGTCGACACCCACCTGACCAAGGGCCGCCCCGCCGACCAGCTGCATGACTGGGCGGCCGCCCGGGCCCCGGCGTTGGGCATCCCGGTGACCGCGCTGGAGGCCTACGCCTACGCCGCCCGGGTCGCCGAGGTGGAGAACCCCAAGTGCCATGTGGCCTGGCCCACGCTGGCCGCGATCGGACAGATCGAGAGCCATCACGGCACCTACCGGCACGCCGCGTTGGCGTCCAACGGCGACGTGCGGCCGCCGATCCGCGGGGTGCGGCTCGACGGCACCGGCGGCACGATGCGCATCATCGAAAGCGAGCAGACCGAGCTCGCCGACGACGACGGGGTGGCCCGTGCGATGGGGCCGATGCAGTTCATTCCAGAGACCTGGCGGCTCTACGGGGTCGACGCCAACAACGACGGCAAGGTGGACGTCGACAATATCGACGACGCCGCCCTCTCGGCGGCCGGTTATCTGTGCTGGAGCGGAAAGAATCTCGCCACCCCGCGGGGGTGGATCACCGCGCTGCACGCCTACAACGACTCCACCCAGTACGCGCGCGCCGTGCGCGACTGGGCCACCGCCTATGCGGCCGGTCACCCGCTCTGAGCGGCACGCCTTAGGCTAGGGGCGTCCCGCCAGCCGCGACGCAAGGAGAACCTAGTGCCCATCATCGAGCAGGTCGGAGCCCGCGAGATCCTCGATTCCCGCGGTAACCCGACGGTCGAGGTTGAGGTAGCACTCAACGACGGCACGTTCGCCCGCGCGGCGGTACCGTCCGGCGCCTCGACCGGGGAGCATGAGGCGGTCGAGCTGCGCGACGGCGGGGCCCGCTACGGCGGTAAGGGTGTGAAAAAGGCGGTCGAGGCCGTGCTCGACGAGGCCGCGCCAGCCGTCATCGGCCTCAACGCCGACGACCAGCGGCTCGTTGACCAGGCGTTGGTCGATCTCGACGGCACCCCCGACAAGTCCCGGCTGGGCGCCAACTCGATCCTCGGGGTGTCGCTGGCGGTCGCGAAAGCGGCCGCCGACTCCGCTGACCTGCCGTTGTTCCGCTACCTGGGCGGGCCGAACGCCCACATCCTGCCGGTGCCGATGATGAACATCCTCAACGGTGGCGCGCACGCCGACACCGGTGTCGACGTCCAGGAGTTCATGGTGGCGCCGATCGGTGCGCCCAGCTTCGCGGAGGCGCTGCGCTGGGGCGCGGAGGTGTACCACGCGCTCAAGGCGGTGCTCAAAAAGCAGGGCTTGGCCACCGGGCTGGGCGACGAGGGCGGGTTCGCGCCCGACGTCGCCGGCACCACCGCGGCGCTGGACCTGATCAGTACGGCGATCGAGACCACCGGGTTGAAGCTGGGGGCCGAGGTGGCGCTGGCGCTGGACGTGGCGGCCACCGAGTTCTACTCCGACTCGGGCTACGCGTTCGAAAAGCAGACCCGCACCGCCGCGCAGCTGACCGAGTTCTACGCCGGGCTGCTGGACTCCTATCCGTTGGTGTCCATCGAAGACCCGCTGTCCGAAGACGATTGGGACGGCTGGGTGGCGCTGACCGCCGCGATCGGCGACCGGGTGCAGATCGTCGGCGACGACCTGTTCGTCACCAACCCGGACCGCCTCGAGGACGGGATTGAGCGGGGCGCGGCCAACGCGCTGCTGGTCAAGGTCAACCAGATCGGCACGTTGACCGAGACGCTGGACGCGGTGGCGCTGGCCCACCACAGCGGATACCGCACCATGATGAGTCACCGCAGCGGCGAGACCGAGGACACCACGATCGCCGATTTGGCGGTGGCGGTCAGCAGCGGGCAGATCAAGACCGGCGCGCCGGCCCGCAGCGAACGCGTCGCCAAGTACAACCAGCTGCTGCGGATCGAGGAGGCGCTCGGCGACGCCGCCCGATACGCCGGGGATTTGGCGTTCCCGCGCTACACGCCCGAACCCCGGTAACCACCGGCAACCGCCATGCCCGACGCGAAACGGCCCGATCCGAAACGACGGTCCCCGGCCTCAAGGCCGGGCCGGCCCGGCGGTTCGGGCCGGGGCCGCCCCCGCAAGTCGCCGGCGGCGCCGCGGCGGGAGCCGCGGGCCCAACCCGAACCGGTGGTGGAGCCGATCCGACGGTCGATCACCGAGTCGGCGGAGCTGCGCTCCGAGCAGCGGCTGGGTTTCACCGCGCGGCGGGCGGCGATCCTGGCCGCGGTGATCTGTGTGCTGACCCTGACCATCGCCGGCCCGGTGCGCACGTATTTCGCGCAGCGCACCGAGATGAAGCAGCTGGCCGCCGTCGACGCCAAACTGCGCCAGCAGATCACTGACCTGCAGGAACAGAAGACGAAGCTGGCCGACCCGGCCTACATCAAAGCCAAGGCGCGGGAGCGGCTCGGGTACGTGATGCCCGGCGAGACCCCGTACCAGGTGCAGGTGCCCCCGGGCGCGGAGACGCCGACCGAACCGGGCGCCGGGCCTGCGGCCGCCGCCCGTCAGGGCCCCTGGTACGCCGCGCTGTGGCACACCATCGCCGACGAACCGCACGGCCCGCCCGCGCCGCCGCCGGCGGCCCCGCCGCCGAGCCCCCCGCAGCCCGGTGGTTGACCCGGCCGACGTGGAGGCGGTGACCCGGCAGCTGGGCCGTCCGCCCCGCGGGATCCTCGACATCGCCTACCGCTGCCCCAACGGTGAACCCGCCGTGGTGAAGACCGCGCCGAAGCTGCCCGACGGCACCCCGTTTCCGACCCTGTACTACCTGACGCATCCGGTGTTGACGGCCGCGGCCAGTCGGCTGGAATCCTCGGGTCTGATGGCCGAGATGACCGAGCGGCTGGGCCGGGACGCCGATCTGGCCGCCGCCTACCGTCGCGCCCACGAGTCGTATCTGGCCGAGCGGGACGCGATCGCGCCGCTGGGCACCACGTTTTCGGCCGGCGGCATGCCGGAACGGGTGAAATGCCTGCACGTGCTGATCGCGCACTCGCTGGCCAAGGGGCCGGGGGTGAATCCGCTCGGGGATGAGACGCTGGCGATCCTGGCCGCCGAGCCGGGCATGGCCGGCATCCTGGTGCCCGGGCAGTGGGCGTGACGCGCCGGCGACGATGCAGAGTGAAGCGATGAGGAGGAGTGGCGCAATATGAATCGCCGGGTGGCCGCAATCGACTGCGGCACCAACTCGATTCGGTTGCTGATCGCCGACGCGGTGGGCGCCCACCTGCGCGAGGTGCACCGCGAGATGCGCATCGTGCGGCTGGGTCAGGGCGTTGACGCGACCGGTGAGTTCGCTCCGGACGCGTTGGCGCGGACCCGGGCCGCGTTGGTCGACTACACGGCGCTGCTACGCACCCACCAGGTCGGCGACGTGCGCATGGTCGCCACGTCGGCGGCCCGCGACGCCGCCAACCGGGACGCCTTTTTCGCGATGACCGCCGAGGTGCTGGGCGCGGTGGTGCCCGGCGCGGTGGCCGAGGTGATCAGCGGCGCCGAGGAAGCCGAACTGTCTTTCCGCGGTGCGGTCGACGAACTGGATTCCGCCGGTGCGCCATTCGTCGTCGTCGACCTGGGCGGCGGATCCACCGAGGTGGTCCTCGGGACCGCCGCCGAGGGCGTGTCGGCCAGTTACTCGGCCGACATCGGCTGTGTGCGGCTGACCGAACGCTGCCTGCACTCCGACCCGCCCAGCGCCGACGAGGTGGCGGCGGCCCGCCGCGTGGTCCGCGAGCGGCTCGCCGAAGCGCTGCGGGTGGTCCCGGTGCAGGGCGCCCGAACCTGGGTGGGGGTGGCCGGGACGATGACCACCTTGTCCGCGCTGGCCCACAATCTGACGGTGTACGACTCGGCGGCCATTCACCTTTCGCGGGTCGGCTACGACGAACTGCTGGCGGTGTGTGACCGGCTGATCGGCATGACCCGCGCCCAGCGGGCGGCGCTGGGGCCGATGCACCCGGGTCGCGCCGATGTCATCGGCGGCGGGGCGATCGTGGTGCAGGAGTTGGCGTGTGCGCTGCGCGAGCGGGCCGGCATCACCGAGCTGACGGTCAGCGAGCACGACATCCTGGACGGTATCGCGCTATCCATTGGCTAAGGGCCGGCGCCTCCGCTCGCCCCTCGCTCGTCCTTCTCTCGCCGAACGTGCACTGGTGGCGGGTTTTTCGCGGATTTTCCGCCCTGAGCGCACGTTCGGTGCGGGTGGGCGGGCTCACGTGCGACGGGCGGTGACCAGTCGGCCGCCGGCGACCAGCGATGCCGATTGCTTGAGCCGCTGGGCCCGGACGCTGATGTCGTAGCCGTGGACCTCGTCGATGGCGGCGAGGTTTGCGGTGAGGTAGCGGTATAGATCGTCGGCGTCGCGGCAGATGAGCACGGCTATGAGGTTGTGCTGGCCGCTGACCGCGGCGACGAACGCGACCTCGTCGTGGGCAGCGATCCGTTCCCCCACCCGGTGCAGGTGCCGCGGCGCGACGCTGAGCCACAACATCGCGTTGAGCTGGAACCCGAGCCGTTCCCCGAGCACGTCGACGTCGTAGACCAGGGTGCCTGAGGCTTCCAGCGCCGCCACCCGCCGAGCCACCCGGGCCGCCGACCAACCTGCCCGGTCTGCCAGGTGCGCCTGGGTGGCGCGGCCATCGTCGGCGAGCGCGTCCAGCAGCGGCTGGTCGTGCGCGGTGGGGGTGATGAGGGGACCCGACGCGACCTGGCCGGCCGGGTCGTCGAGGATCTGGGTGGTTTGCTCGGCGCTGAGTTTGTGACCGTAGCCGGCCCACTGTGCGGTCGCCGGTTCGCCGAATACGTGCAGCACCAGCTCGACGCTGATGTCGAGTACCGAGCTGGTGCGGGGGAGCTGTTGCAGCAACGGACTGTCCCGGCTCTCACGGACCGGCGCGCGGATGACACAGACCAATTCGGTCCACCCCGACAGGATGTTGGCGTGGGTGACGTCGGACCGCCGCGCCAGCGCGTCGCCCAATTGCGCGATCCGGTCGGGTTTGGCGCGGATGCGCGCCACCCATTGGGCCTCGCCGTGCACGCGGGGGTTGACGAGACCCACCACGCGCAGCACCCCCTCGCGACGCAACCGCTGGTAGCGGCGGGCGACGGTTTGCTCGGATGCGCCGACGACGGTGGCCACACGACGAAACGACACCCGCGGCGATAGCTCCAATGCGTGAAGGATTTGTGCGTCAAGCCGATCAACCATGAGAAAAGTATGCGTTTCGTGCTGGATAGATGGCGGTTTATAGCCATTTTCCGGGTAGGCATAGGCACCTTGAGGCCATGGCTGCGACGCTGGGCCGCGGGGATCGAGAGAAAGGCACCGACATGCAGTGGACGGGCAACACCATCCTGGTGACCGGCGGCGGCACCGGAATCGGTCGGGGCCTGGCCGAGTCGCTGCACCGGTTGGGCAACCAGGTCGTCGTCGCGGGGCGGCGCCGCGAGCCGCTACAAGCGGTCGTCGACGCCAACCCGTCCATGGGTTACCTGCCGCTTGATCAGGGCGATCCGGCCGACGTAGCGCGATTCGCCGCCGAACTCGGCGACCGGTACCCGGGTCTGAACGTCGTGATCAACAATGCCGCGATCATGCGGGTGGAGGACCTCACCGCCGGTGACGCGGCCGCGGCGGAGGCGGTGGTGGCGACCAATCTGCTGGGGCCGATCCGGTTGACCGCCGGGTTGCTGCCGGCGCTGCTCGCCCAACCACGCGCGGCGATCATCAACGTCACGTCTGCGCTGGCGTTCGTGCCCAAAGCGGTCACTGCCACCTACTGCGCGACTAAAGCGGCACTGCACTCCTACACCGAGTCGCTGCGATTCCAGTTACGCGACACCGCGGTTGAGGTGATCGAGATCGTGCCACCGCGGGTGCAGACCGACATCCATAACACCCTCGCCGACGACCCCACCATGATGCCGCTGGATGCCTTTGTCGCTGAGACGATGACGCTGCTGCAAGCGCGGCCGCAGCCCACCGAGATCGTCGTGGCGCGGGCCGAACCGTGCCGACTGGCCGCTCCCGCCACCAGCTACCGCGAGCTCTACGCCGCCATCAATTCGAAGGGATAGCCATGCAAATCGTCATCGGCCTGCCCAACCACATTGCCCGGGTGAGTGGTTCGCTGATCGCCGAGTGGGCGCAGCAGGCCGAACAGTACGGATTCGCCGGAGTCACCACCATCGACCGGGTGGTCTACCCCAGCCTCGACTCGATCGTCGCTCTCTCCGTGGCGGCCGGCGCCACCAGCGATCTGCGGCTGATCACCAACGTGTTGCTGGCACCGCTGTACCCCGCCGCACCGCTGGCCAAGCAATTGGCGAGCTTGGCCGCTATCTCCGGTAACCGGCTCACGCTGGGGCTCGGCGTGGGCCGACGCACCGACGACTACGCGGCGACGGGTGCGGACTTCCACCAGCGGGGACGGGTTTTCGACCAGACCCTCGAGCTGATGCGGCGGGTGTGGCGCGCCGACGTGGTGACCGGTGACGTCCCGCTGTGCCCCGCGCCGGTGCAGATTCCGGTGCTGTTCGGCGGGGCGTCGCCAGCGACGTTGCGGCGGGTGACCACGGTGGGGGACGGCTGGGCGGCCGGCGCCGTCCGCGACTATGCGAACCAGTCGGCGTTCGCCGACCGGGTCCGGGTGGCCTGGCAGCAGGCCGGCCGCGCGGGTACGCCGTGGCTGAACGCCAGCGTGAATTTCGCGTTCGGCGACGCCGCGACGGTGCACGCCGGGCAGGCGAATCTGCGCAGCTACTACGGGTTCGTGCCCCAGTACGCCGAACTCAACGTCGCCGACATGCTGGCCTCGCCGCATGACGCGGTGGCCACCGTGCGCGCCTACCGCGACCTCGGCTTCAAGGCGCTGCTGTTTCACCCCAGCGTCGCGTCGCTGGACCAGCTTGAGCGCCTCGCCGACGCCGTCCTGTAACCACACCGATCGGAAAGATGACCATGGCTACCTTGCATACCGACGAAATCTCGTTGTACTACGAGACGTACGGCGATCCCGCCGACCCGCCGGCGCTATTGATTTCGGGCCTGGCCGGCACCGGTAAAAGTTGGATCGGCCAGATCGACCGGTTCGCCGCCGACCACTACGTTGTTGTCCCCGACCAGCGCGGCACCGGGGGATCCAGCCGCGCCGAAAGCGGCTACACCACGGCGCAACTGGCCGCCGACATGGCGTCGTTGGTGGCGCACCTCAAGCTGGGGCCAATGCATGTGGTGGGCGCGTCGACCGGCGGCGCGATCGGGCAGTACCTGGCGTTGGACCATCCGCACAGCGTGCGAAGCCTGACCATGGTGGCGTCGTTCGCGCGCTTCGATGCGTTCATGACGCGGGAGTTCGCCGTGCGGCGCCAGATGGCCGCCGAATGGGATCGCCATGCCGTGCTGTCCGGGTACGCGCTGTTTCTGTTCTCCCCGAAATACGCCCGCGAGCATCCCGACCGGGTCACGGCGTGGATCGACCGCGCGGCCGCGCAACCCGCTGGGCCGCGGGACCGCGACATCGCGCTGCAACGCATCGACATGATCGCTGCCCACGACACGTTGCCGCGCCTGCACGACATCGGGCAGCCGACCCTGGTGATCTGCGGGGACCAGGACTTCTGCACGCCGCCAGGGCTTTCCGAAGAAATCGCGGCCGCGGTCCCGGGCTGCCAGGCGGTCGTCGTCGCCGACTGCGGTCACCTCGTCGAGCACGAGAAACCGGACGAGTTCTACCGAACGGTAAGCGCCTTCATCGGGCGCGTGGCCTGACCCCACTCGTCGAACGTACGCTGGCAGCGGGATTTTCACGGAATTGCCGCCACCGGTGCACGTTGGGCGCGGTCGGGGCGGTCAGCTCTTCCAGACGACCTTGTCGACGCCGGCGGCGTCCCGGTACACCACGCTGTCGGGCGCTGTGCCCCCTTTGACGTCGAAGTACAGCCTGCCGCTTGACTGGTTGCCCGTCGCGATGGGCGCGTTAGGAAGGCCGTCCACCTCGTTGCCCTTCATCACCGCGTAGGTCGAGCTGTTCACCGCCCGGGCGTTGAAGTCGGCGATGTTCGGGGTCGGGGAACCCGACGTGGCTTGGGCGGTGACATCGGAGTACCAGATGCCGTCGTTGTGACCGCTGGGTTGCAGGTTTTGCACGGTGTAGCTGATGGCTCCACCTGGACTGGGGATTTCCGCTGATTGGCCGAATGGAAGCGTTTGCGGGTCCGCGAGCGCCGGTGTCGCCGCGAGGATCCCTGCCGTCGCGATTCCGGCGACGGCTGCCGTCGTCTTAGTAGCGAGGTTGGAGAGCATGACGTCAAACTCCTTCCGCGATGCTCCGGTGATCTTGAGGGTTGTACCCAACCTCGCGGATCTCAAACCTGCCCGGCGCTATTCGGCTCACACCTCGAAGCGGTAGCCCATGCCGGCCTCGGTCAACAGGTGCTTGGGGCGCGACGGGTCGTCTTCGAGTTTGCGTCGCAGCTGCGCCAAATACACCCGCAGATAGTGGGTCTCCCTCGCATACGAGGGCCCCCATACCTCCTTGAGCAGGTCCTCGCGGCCGACCAGCTTGCCGCGGTTGCGGACTAACATTTCCAGCATTCCCCATTCGGTGGGCGTCAGGTGGACTTCGGCATCGTTCTTAATGACCTTCTTGGCAGCCAAATCGATGGTGAACGAGGCGGTTTCGATCACCGGCTGGTCGATCTCGGAGGCCGTAGTGCCACGGCGCACCGCAGCGCGCAGCCGGGCCAACAACTCGTCCATGCCGAACGGCTTGGTCACATAATCGTCGGCGCCGGCATCCAATGCCTCCACCTTGTCCGAGGAGTCGGTGCGCGCCGAGAGCACGATCACCGGTGCGGTCAGCCAGCCCCGCAACCCGGCCAGTACCTCGATGCCGGAAATGTCGGGCAGGCCGAGGTCGAGGATCACCACCTCGGGACGGTGTTCGGCGGCCGCGCGCAGCGCCCCGGCCCCGGTGGCCGCGGTGACGACCTCATAGCCGCGGGCCGACAGGTTGATCTTCAGCGCACGCAGAATGTGTGGTTCGTCGTCGATCACCAACACCCGGGTCATCAGCGCCGCTCCTCCTCATCGCTGCGCTCTGCATCGTCGCCGGCGCGGGTCATCAGCGCCCATCCTCGTCCGGGGCGGCCAGATCGACCACCACGGTGAGCCCGCCACCGGGGGTGTCGCTGGCCTGGATGGTGCCGCCCATCGCCTCCACGAAGCCGCGGGCCACCGAGAGCCCCAGCCCGACGCCGGTGGTGTTGTCGTGGTCGCCGAGCCGCTGAAACGCGTCGAACATGTGGTCGGCGGCCCCCTCCGGGATGCCGCGGCCTTCGTCGATGACGCTGATCAGCACCCGGTCACGGACCCGGCCGGCGTTGATGCGGATCACCCCGTCGGGCGCGTAGCGCAGCGCATTGTCGATCAGATTCGCCAGCACCCGTTCCAGCAGCCCGGAATCGGCCAGCACCACCGTGCCGCCGACGTCGACCTTCACCCGGTCAATACCGGACCGGAAGTACCCGGTGATGCCCTGTCCGATGCTGACCAGCGCCCGCTGCACGGACTCCTCCAGATACACCCGGCGCAGTTCGGGGTGCACCACGCCGGCCGCCAGCCGTGACGAGTCCAGCAGGTTCCCGACCAGCGCGGTGAGCTGGTCGATGGATTCTTCGATGCTGGCCAGCAACTCCGCGGTGTCCTCGGGGGAGAAGCCGACGTCCTCGGCGCGCAGGCTCGACACCGAGACCTTGGCCGCGGCCAGCGGCGTGCGCAGGTCATGGCTGACCGCCGACAGCAGCGAGCGGCGCAGCTCGTCGGCCCGGGCGATCGCCTCCGCCCGGCTGGCCTCTTCGGCCAGCTCCCGCTGCCTGACCAGGCCCACCGCCTGGTTGGCGACCGCGCCCAGCACCCGACGGTCGCGGGCGGCTAGCTTCCGGCCGGCCATCAGCATCCAGAACTCGTCGTCACCGACCTCGATCACGGTGTCGGCGGCATCCACCGAGGCGCACGGGTCGGCGCCGACGCTGGCGATAATGCTGCTGCCGGTGGGCCCGGCGCGCAGCAAGCTGACGGTGCGTTGCGCATAGGTCTCCCGCACCCGCTCCAGCAGGGTGTCCAGGTCGGCGCCGCGCAGCACCGATCCGGCGAACAGCGTCAGCAGTTCGGCCTCCTGGGAGGCGCGGCGGGCCTCCCGGGCGCGTTTGGCGGCGCCGTCGACTAGCACCGCGACCGCGACCGCGACCAGCAGCAGCACCACCTCGGTGACCGCGGCGTCCGGTTCGGCGATGGTGAAGCTGTGCCGGGGTGCGGTCAGGTAGTAGTTCAACAACAGGCTGGACAGCACCGCCGACAGCGCCGCCGGGGCGACACCGCCGAGCAGGGCCACCACCAGCACCCCGACAAAGAACAGGGCACTGGCGCCGCTGGTGCCCAGGAAGCGGTCCAGCGAGCTGAGCATGATCGCGCAGATCGCCGACGGCACCAGCAGCGCCGCCAGCCAGGATGCGGCGCGTCGTTCCCGCGGCCAGATCGGCGCCGCCCCGAACGCCCGCTGGGATTCCTCATGGGTCACGATGTGGACGTCGATCTTACCGGATTGCCGCACCACCATCGCGCCAATGCCTTCGTCCACAATCCGCGCCCACCGGGAGCGGCGGGAGGTGCCGATCACCAGCTGGGTGGCGTTGGTTTGCCGGGCGAAATCCAGTAGGGCGGTGGGGACGTCGTCGCCGACCACGATGTGCAGCGACGCGCCCAGGCTGGTCGCCAGCTCGCGGACCTTGCCCATCCGGGGTGCCGAGACGCGGGCCAGGCCGCCGCTGTCGCGCAGCACGTGCACCACCATCAGCTCGGCCGACGACTTCGTCGCAATCCGAGATGCCCGACGCACCAACGTTTCCGATTCCGGGCCACCGGTGACGGCGACGACGACCCGCTCGCGGGCCTCCCAGATATCGGTGATCCGTTTGTCGGCACGGTACTTCGCCAGGGCGGCGTCGACCTGATCGGCCAACCACAACAGCGCCAGCTCCCTGAGCGCGGTGAGGTTTCCGCTGCGGAAGTAGTTGGACAGCGCCGCATCCACCTTCTCCGGGGCATAGACGTTGCCGTGGGAGAGCCTGCGGCGCAGCGCCTCCGGGTCGATATCGATCAGTTCGATCTGGGTGGCCTGCCGCACCACCGAATCGGGCACCGTCTCCTGCTGGGTTATTCCGGTGATCTGGGCGACCACGTCGTTGAGGCTCTCCAGATGCTGGATGTTGACCGTGGAGATCACCGTGATCCCGGCGTCGAGCAGCTCCTCGATGTCCTGCCAGCGTTTGTGGTTCGCGCTGCCCGGGGTGTTGGTGTGGGCCAGCTCGTCGACCAACACCACCTGCGGATTGCGGGCCAGTACGGCGGCCACATCGAGTTCGGGGAAGCGATGCCCTCGATAGCCGATGTAGCGGGGCGGCAAGATCTCGATACCGTCCAGCAGTTCCGCGGTTTTCTGGCGGCCATGTGTTTCGACCACAGCCGCAACCACGTCGGTGCCGCGTTCCAGCCGGCGGTGCGCCTCGCCGAGCATCGCAAATGTCTTTCCGACGCCGGGCGCGGCGCCCAGGTAGATGCGCAGCTCCCCGCGTTTGCGACGGTGCTCGACATCGGTCACGTAACCATCATCCCCCCGTGACGTGCGGGCAGTGGGCTTCTCACGGCGAGCAGACGCAAAAGTCCCCATTTTGAGGTGAAATACGGGGCGTTTGCGTCTGCTCGCGGGCATTAGCGCGGCACCGGATACGTTCGGTCGAGGTCCAGGTTCAGGGCGACCACGTCGACGCGGGGCTCACCGAGGAACCCGAGTTCGCGGCCGCGGCGGTGCCGGTCCAGCACCGCCCGTATTTGCGCGGCGGTGACGTGTCGGGCCCGGGCCACCCGAGCGACCTGGATGTCGGCGTAGGCCGGGGAGATGTCGGGGTCGAGGCCGCTGCCGCTGGCGGTGACGGCATCGGCCGGGACCTGCGGGCGCTCGGGGGCCGCCCCCCGGACCGGCACCAGCTGGCCGATCGCGTAGTCCTCGCCGGGCGTCGCGCACTGCACCGCGACACCGCGGTAGCTGGCCAGGAACGGCCGGTGACCGGCCGCACACGGCTCGTTGACGCTGACCACCCGCGTCGGCTGCGGCACGTTGCCGCGCGCATCACGCGGGCCGATCACCGACAGCACCGCACCCACCCCGGTGCCGGTGCAAAACGGCCGCGAGCCGTCCACCCCCTCCAGCCGCCCGATCGCGGCGCTGCGGGCGCACACCTGGGTGAGCAGGCTCGGCTGGCCGGGGGTGTCGACGATGCTTTCCGGCCCCAAATTGCTGGCGCCGCTGGCCGTCGGATCATAACCAGAACCGGCCGCCGACGGCCGGGACTGGAAGTAGCGCGGCAACGGGTGCCCGGCGGCGTCGGTGAACGCCTGGCCGATCAGCGCGCTGGCGACCGGTGTACCGCCGGCGGTGACGATCGAGCCTTCCGCGCGGGAATGCAACCCGGGAGCCTGCGCCACCAGCCAAACAAACACGGGGTAGCCGACACCGAGGAGCACAGTGAAAACCAGCAGTGCGCGTAGCGCGGCCCAGTGCTGGCGGGCCAGATTGGTCAACGTCATCTCATGCCATCCCGGGAAGCAGTTGCACCACTAGGTCGATCAGCTTGATCCCGATGAACGGGGCGACGATCCCGCCCAACCCGTAGCGGTACAGGTTGCGGCTGAGCAGTTTCGACGCGCTGCTGGGGGTGTAGCGGACCCCGCGCAGCGCCAACGGGATCAAGGCGGCAATGACGAGCCCGTTGAAGATCACCGCCGACAGGATCGCCGACTGGGGGCTGTGCAGCCGCATGACGTTGAGCAGGTCCAGGCCCGGGAACAGCACGACGAACATCGCCGGGATGATGGCGAAGTACTTGGCGATGTCGTTGGCGATGGAAAAGGTGGTCAGCGCGCCGCGGGTGATGAGCAGCTGCTTGCCGATCTCGACGATCTCGATGAGCTTGGTGGGGTCGGAGTCCAGATCCACCATGTTGCCGGCCTCCTTGGCCGCGGTGGTTCCCGTGTTCATCGCCACGCCGACATCGGCTTGGGCCAGCGCCGGGGCGTCGTTGGTGCCGTCGCCGGTCATCGCGACCAGCCGGCCGCCCTCCTGCTCACGCTTGATCAGCATCAGCTTGTCCTCCGGGGTGGCCTCTGCCAGAAAGTCGTCAACCCCGGCCTCGTCGGCGATCGCCTTGGCGGTCAACGGGTTGTCCCCGGTGATCATCACGGTGCGGATCCCCATCCGGCGCATCGCATCAAACCGCTCGCGCATGCCCTGCTTCACCACGTCCTTGAGATGGATGACGCCGAGCACCCGCGCGTGGGCGCCGTCGTCGGTGGCCTCGCCCACGACCAGCGGGGTGCCACCGGCGGCGCCGATGCCGTCGACGAGCTGGCCGAGTTCTGCGGGAATGCGCCCGCCCTGGCGGCGCACCCAGTCGGCCACGGCGCTGGCCGCGCCCTTGCGCAACTGGCGTCCGTCGACATCGACTCCGGACATGCGGGTGACCGCGGTGAACCCGACCCACGTCGCGTTGACGAGCTCACCCGGGGTCCGGGCCCGCAACCCGTAAGCCTCCTTGGCGTAGACGACCACCGAACGGCCCTCGGGGGTTTCGTCGGCGAGGCTGGACAGCTGGGCGGCGTCGGCCAGCGTCGCGACGCTGACCCCGGCGACCGGGAGGAACGCCGACGCCTGTCGGTTGCCCAGGGTGATGGTGCCGGTTTTGTCCAGCAGCAAGGTATTGACATCGCCGGCCGCCTCAACCGCGCGCCCGGACATGGCCAGCACATTGCGCTGCACCAGCCGGTCCATGCCGGCGATCCCGATGGCCGACAGCAGTGCGCCGATGGTGGTGGGGATCAGGCAGACCAGCAGCGCCACCAGAACGATGCCGGCGATACCGTGGCCGCCCAGTGCCACACCGTCCGGTACCCCGGGCGTGTTGGCCTTGGCGTAGATCGCCAGCGGTTGCAGGGTGGCCACCGCGACCACGAAGATGATGGTCAACGCGGCCAGCAGAATGTTCAGCGCGATCTCGTTGGGGGTCTTCTGCCGGTTGGCGCCCTCGACCAGCGCGATCATCCGATCGACGAAGCTCTGCCCGGGTTGCTGGGTGATCCGGACCACGATCCGGTCCGACAACACGGTGGTGCCGCCGGTAACCGCCGAGCGGTCACCGCCGGATTCGCGGACCACCGGGGCGGATTCGCCGGTGATGGCCGATTCATCCACCGACGCAATGCCTTCCACCACATCGCCGTCGCCGGGAATGATCTGGCCGGCTTCCACGACGACGATGTCGCCGCGCTGCAGCAGCGGTGCGGCGACGCGTTCTTCCGTGCCGGCGACCCCGGGCGCCCACCCGTGCAGCCGGCGCGCAACGGTGTCTGCCTTGGATTTGCGCAGCGTGTCGGCCTGCGCCTTGCCGCGGCCTTCGGCGACGGCTTCGGCGAGGTTAGCGATCAGCACCGTCAGCCACAGCCAGAACACCACTAGCGCGCCGAACCAGCTCGGTTGGCTGACGGCCAACACGGTGGACCAAGCGGCACCGATCTCCACGATGAACATCACCGGGTTGCGCCACAGGGTGCGGGGGTCCAGCTTGCGCAGTGCGGCGGGCAGACCCCCGCCGAGCAGTCGCAAAAGCCCGGGAGACACCGGCTTTTTAGGGGATTTTATGTCTGCCCGCGGTGCAGTCAGCATCAGTGGATTCCTTCGGCGAGCGGCCCGAGCGCCAGCGCGGGCAGGAAGGTCAGCGCGACCAGGATGACCGTCACCCCCACGACCATGGCGACGAACTGGGGTTTGTGGGTGGGCAAGGTGCCGACGGACTCCGGCGTGCTGCCCTGGCGGGCCAACGAACCGGCCAGGGCGAGCACCAGGATCATCGGTGCAAACCGGCCGATCAGCATCGCCAGGCCCAGGGCGGTGTTGTACCACCCGGTGTCGGCGCCCAGACCGGCGAAGGCCGAGCCGTTGTTGTTGGCCGCGGAAGTGAACGCGTACAACACTTCCGACAGACCGTGTGGTCCCGTGTTGGCCATGGCTGCCCGCGGGCCGGGCAGCGCGATCGAGATCGCGGTGCCGATCAGCACCACCAGCGGGGTGACGAGGAAATAGCTTGCCGCCAACTTGATCTCGCGGGGCGTGATCTTCTTTCCGAGGTATTCCGGGGTGCGGCCGACCATCAGCCCGGCGACGAACACGGTGAGGACGGCCAGGATCAGCATGCCGTACAGGCCCGAACCGACCCCGCCGGGCGCGACCTCGCCGAGCTGCATATCGAGCATCGTCATCAGGCCGCCCAGGCTGGTGTAGGAATCGTGGGCCGAGTCGACCGCCCCGGTGGACGTCAGCGTGGTCGCGTCGGCGAACACCGCCGAGTCGGCGACCCCGAGGCGCTGTTCGACGCCTTCGGTGGCGGCGCCGGCGGCGGTGGGTACGGTGCCGTGGTGCTGCAGCTGGCACAGGCCAATCAGGCTGACGCTGGCGATGGCGATGACAGCCATGATCGCCGCGATCGCGGTGCCCTGCCGGGTGTTTCCCACCATGCGACCGAAGGTGCGGGGCAGCGAGAAGGCGATGACCAGGATCAGGAAGGTCTCCACCCAATTGGTCCATGCGGTCGGGTTCTCGAACGGGTGCGCCGAGTTGGCGTTGTAGAAACCACCGCCGTTGGTGCCCAGTAGTTTGATGACCTCCTGGCTGGCCACCGGACCGCCGGGAATCCGCTGCGGCGCACCGCTTAGCGTGGCCACCACCTGGTCGTGTAGGTGGAAGTTCTGGATCACACCGCCACCGACCAGCACGACGGCTCCCAGGACCGCGATCGGCAGCAGGATGCGCAGCGTGCCGCGGACCAGGTCGACCCAGAAGTTGCCGAGTTCCCCGGTACGTCGGCGGGCGAACCCGCGGACGAGTGCCACTGCCACCGCCATCCCCACCGCGGCCGAGACGAAGTTCTGCACCGCCAACCCGGCCATCTGCACCAGGTGGCCCTGGGTCGTTTCACCGGGGTAGGCCTGCCAGTTGGTGTTGGTGACGAAGCTGACCGCGGTGTTCCACGCCAACGCCGGGGTCATCGGGGTCGCGGGATTCCGAAGGTGTAGCGGCAGCGTGCCCTGGACGAGTTGCAGCACGAACAGCAGGACCACGCTGACCGCGGAGAACGCCAGCACGCTGCGCGCGTAGGTGGCCCAAGTCTGCTCCGCCGACGGGTGGGCGCCGATGAGCCGGTAGATCAACCGCTCGGCACGGGAGTGCTTGTCGGAGCTGTAGACCCGGTACATGTAATCGCCCAGTGGTCGGTGCACGAGTGCCAACGCGACCACCAGGGACCCGACGAACAGCACACCCGTCGCTGCGTTGCTCATTAAAACCGCTCCGGAAACAGCAGGGCCGCGGCCAAAAGCGCGATCACCACGATGGCCAGGACCAGACCGACGGTGTTGGTGATGTTCACAGGCTGTCGATCACTCTCACCATGGCGCCCAGTGCACCGAACACCAGCACCGTCAACAGGAAGTAGACCAGCATGGATAACTCCTCTCGGGCACGGCTCATCGAGGGCTCAACCTGCACCGACGATAAGCCGGGGGGACCGCAAGATCGCACGGTCTTAACGGTTTCAATACGTTGAACGCCAGTACTTTTACGGCTCCCGGTCGTTACCCCGCCGCCGGCGGATGCGCCATCACGGTCGGGCGGAACCCGTACCGGGGGCCCAGGTCGCCGACGCTGCGCGCGGCCGCGGCGCCCAGCGGCATCCCGGCGGGCACGGCGGCCAGCCCGCTCTCCGACGCGGCGCCCATTCCGGCGCTGCTCAGCGCCGCCGTGCTCGACCCCATCGCCGTGGTGGGCAGCGCCCAGCTGGGTGGCACCGACAACGCGCCGATCGCCCCGGCGCGGCCCACGCCGGCCGACACCCCGCTAAGGCCGGACAGGCCGGTGGAACCAGCCGATCCGAGCGCGCCCGCGCCGGAGCCGAACCCGGCGCTCAGCGCCGAACCCAGCGCGGCGGGCGCCGCAGTGCTGCTGCCGTTGCCGGCCAGCGCGCTGCCGAAGTTGCTCAAGAACCCGACCGCGGTCGACAAGGTGCTGGTCCCATTCCAGAAGCCGGAGTTGACCATCCCGTTGATGCTGTCGCTGAGGCCGCTGGAGCCAAAGAGGTTCTGCAGGATCCCCGACAGCCCCGACTGCGACGACGACGATGAGGTCGCCGGGGACGCCAGGTTCTGCAGCGCGGTGGGCAGCGCGGAGACCAGCTGGGACAGCGTCGACTGCGTCTGGCTGCCGGCGGCGGTGCCGGTCGCCTGCGCGACCGCGGCGCCCTGGCCGGCCACCCCGGCCGGGTTGGTGTTCTGCTGCGGCGCGGTGAACGGCGTCACGTTGGTGGCGGCCGCCGCGGCGCCGGCGTAGCCGTACATGGCGGCGGCGTCCTGGGCCCACATCTCCGCGTAGTGGGCCTCGGTGGCCGCGATCGCCGGGGTGTTCTGGCCCAGGATGTTCGTCGCCACCAGCGCCGCCAGCAAGGAACGGTTGGCCGCGATCACCGGCGGCGGCACCGTGGCGGCGAACGCGGCCTCGAACGCGGCCGCGGCCGTGCTGGCCTGGCTGGCGGCCTGCTCGGCTTGGGTGGCAGTGGCGTTGAGCCACCCCACATACGGGGTGGCTGCGGCGGCCATCGACGCCGAGGCCGGGCCACGCCAATCCTGGCTGGCCAAGCCGGAGATCACCGACTCGTAGGAGGCGGCCGTCGTGCTCAACTCGGCGGCCAGCTGGCTCCACGCCGTCGCTGCCGCGAGCATCGGTGCCGACCCAGGCCCCGAATACATTCTGCCGGAGTTGATTTCCGGGGGTAACGCTCCGAAATCCATGGCTCCAGCGTCGCCCCGCGGGAAACCGGTAGCCAGTTCCTTTACGACTACCTAACGGTCCGGTTCGGTTTCTTAACGCGTTCATGCCGCTCCGGGCTCAGATCCGGGAGCGCACAGTGGCTTTCGTCACACTCACGGTGTTTCCGGCGGCTCGATCAGCGGCAGCCGCACCCGGAACACGGTGGTACCGTCGGCGGATTCGGCGGTGACCGTGCCGTGGTGCGCCTTGACGATCGACGCCACGATGGCTAGCCCTAACCCGGTGCTACCCAGCTCACCCGAGCGCGCCTTATCCGCCCGCACGAACCGCTCGAATAGGTGCGGCAGCAGTTGTGCGTCGATATCGGGGCCGGTGTCGATCACCGTCAACTCGGCGGACGGGCCACCGACACCGCCGCGCTGTGCGGTGATGCCGGTGGTGACGGTCACCCCGGGCGGGGTGTGCACCCAGGCGTTCTTGAGCAAATTGCTGATCAGCTGATGCAACCGCGCCCGGTCGCCGCGGACCCACACCGCTTCGTCGGGCAGGTCCTTGACCCACTGATGGGTCGGCGCTGACGCGGCCGCGTCATTGACCGCATGGATGACCAAATCGGCCAGGTCGACGTCTTCGAGGTGCAGGTCTTGACCTTCGCCCAGACGGGACAGCAGCAGCAGTTCTTCGACCAGCGAGGCCATCCGTTGCGCTTCCGACTCGATGCGGGCCAAGGCGTATTCGGTGGTCGGCGGCAGATCCGAGCTGTCCTGGCGGGTGAGTTCGGCGTAGCCCTGGATTGCCGCCAGCGGAGTGCGCAACTCATGGCTAGCGTCGGTGATGAATTGGCGCATCCGCTTGTCGGCCTCAGCGCGATAGGCCAGCGCGCCATCGACGTTGTCCAGCAACCGGTTCAAGGTGTGCGCGACGATCCCGACCTCGTTATCCGGATCGACGTCGTCTTGCCGGACGCGGGCGGTGATCCGCTCGTCGCCGCCGATCAGCGGCATGGCGGCCACCGTGGCCGCGGTCGCCGCGACCCGGCGCAGCGGACGCAACGCATAACCCACCACCCACACCGTCAGCACCGCGGTCACCACCAGCGCTCCCACCAAAAACGCGGTGGCCGTGATGATCCTGTTGGTGATGGTGCGGTTGGCCAGGCTCAGGGACACCCCCACCACCAGCCGATCACCGCCGTCGACGCCGCGGCTGTCCACCCGGTACGGCCCGAGGCTGGCCAGGTTGATGTTGCGGGCCGGCCCGTTGTGCCAGGTCTCCGCCGCGATCGCGGCCACCACGTCCTCCGGCGCCGGCCGCGGCTCGTCTTCGGCAAAGAAGACCGCCGTGCCGATCACGTGGCCGTCATGCAGTACCGCGATCACGTTTCCGGGTTCCTGCTCGGTGAAGCCCAACAACGCTTGCCCGATGCCGGGCTTGGCGGGATGTCCGGGCGCCGGCTGGCTGCTGCGGTAGCGGATGTAGGAATGGTTGAGCGCGTTCAGCGATTCCGACACGTCGGCGTCGTTCATCGCGGTGACATAGGTCCGCAAGCTCAGCACCGACACCAAGCCGACGGCCACCAACACCACGGTCACCACCGCCGACACGCCCAACACCAGCTGGCGGCGCACCGAGCGCGGCCACCACCAGCGGGCGGTTCGGCTCGCCGTCATCCCGACGGTCGCAGCATGTAGCCGACGCCCCGCACCGTGTGGATCATCGGTTCCCGGCCGGCGTCAATCTTCTTGCGCAGGTAGGAAATGTACAGATCGACGATGCTGGTGCGGCCCGCGAAGTCGTAGTTCCACACCCGATCCAGGATCTCGGTGCGGGTCAGGGCCCGCTGCGGGTTGCGCATCAGGAAGCGCAGCAGCTCGAACTCGGTGGCGGTCAGTGCCAGCGGCTCGCCGGCGCGGGTCACCGAGCGGCTGGCGCCGTCCAAGGTGAGGTCCCCCACATTGAGCACCTCGTCGGCCGGCGGGGCCATGTGGCTGGAGCGGCGCAGCAAACCCCGCAACCGGGCGACCAGTTCCTCCAGGCTGAACGGTTTGGTCATATAGTCGTCGGCGCCGGCGGTCAGTCCGGTGACCCGATCGGTGACCGAATCGCGCGCGGTCAGAAACAGGATCGGGGTGTAGGTGTCCGATTCGCGGACACGCTGCAAGATGTGCAGGCCGTCCACGTCGGGCAGCATGATGTCGAGCACCAGCACGTCCGGGCCGATGGTTTCGAACTTGGTCACGGCCTCCCGGCCGTTGTGGGCGACATCGACGGTCCAGCCCTCATAGTGCAGTGCCATCGTGACCAGGTTGGTCAACGCCGGCTCATCGTCGACCAGCAACACGCGGATCGGTGACCCGTCGGGCCGGTTGATCTTGGGGAGTTGCCCCAAGATCGCCTTGCGGGGGCGCCGGTCACGCGCGTCGTCCGACATTGCCGTCATGTCCTGACATTGTCCTAGACACACACGGGACTGTCACACGATTCATAGCGTTCTCAAATGTCTTTGCTGTGACCGGCGCCACGCAAAGCCGGCGCAGATATGCGTTCTCTATGAATCCCGCGTGCTGGCTTGCTTGAGATCGGCCACGAAAAATACTGTGAGACACAACCGTTGGTTCGACGAGGCTCGCCAGGAAACGAAGGTGCGTCTCTAAACGCCTGCGTGCGAACAACTTCACGCGCGTCGCGCCCAGGGTGGTGGACCCCCACAGGAGCAGCCGCAGCGCCGGGAGCCGCGCGCGGGTCAGCGAAGGCGGCGGCGTTTGCTGCCAGGGACGAAGTGAGGAGAAGTCGATGTCTTTTGTGACCACGCAACCGGAAATTTTGACGGCGGCGAGCGGTGACCTGCAGGCCATCGGCGCGGCGCTGAGCGCCCAGAACGCGGCCGCGGCGCCGGCGACGACCGGGGTGCTGCCGCCGGCCGCCGATCCGGTGTCGGCGCTGACCGCGGTCCAGTTCAACACGCACGCCGCGCTGTATCAGACCGTGAGCAGCCAGGCGGCCGCCATTCACCAGATGTTTGTGGAGACGCTGCGCGGCAGCGCCGGCTCCTACGCGGCCACCGAGGCCGCCAACGCGGCCGCCGCCGGCTAACCAGACCCTGCGGTATTTGGAGAGCGTCGGGTAATGGATTTCGCACTGCTTCCCCCGGAGGTCAACTCCGCACGGATGTACGCCGGGCCGGGATCGGGCCCGATCCTGGCGGCCGCGGCGGCCTGGGACGGGCTGGCCGCCGAACTGGGCGCCGCCGCGGCCTCCTACCAGTCGGTGGTCTCGAGCCTGACCGGCCAATGGCTGGGCCCGTCGTCGCTGGCCATGAGCACCGCGGCCGCACCCTATGTGGCCTGGATGAACGCCACCGCCGCACAGGCCGAGCAGGCCGCCGGCCAGGCCAAGGCGGCGGCGACGGCATATGAGACCGCGTTCGCGATGACGGTGCCCCCGCCGGTGATCGCCGCCAACCGTGCCCAACTGATGACGCTGATCGCGACCAACTTCCTGGGCCAAAACACCGCGGCGATCGCGGCCACCGAAGCCCAGTACGGCGAAATGTGGGCGCAGGATACCGCCGCGATGTATGGCTACGCGGGCGGCGCGGCCGCGGCCACCGCATTGACGCCGTTCACCCCGCCGAAGCAGAACACCAACCCGGGCGGCGTCGGCGCCCAGGGCGCCGCGGTCATGCAGGCCGCCGGCAGTCGGGCCCAGGGCACGGCGTCACAACTCAGCGCCGCGGTGACGCAGACCCTGCAGGGCTTCTCCCAGCCATTGCAGTCGTCGGCGGGGCTGGGACAGGTGGCGATGGGCTCCGGTGCCGCGGGGGCCTCATCGGTGACCTCCGGCCCGAGCGCCGCATTGTCGATGCTGGGTGCGATGCCCGCGCACGGCGCCAAGCACGCGGTGAAGGGCGCCAGTGCCGGCGCTACCGCGGGCGCGGGCGCCGTGGCCGGCGCCGGCGGAAGCGAATCGTTGGGGCTGGCGGAGGACACCATGGGTCTCGGCATGGACGGAGTCGGCCTGGTGGGCTTGGACGGCGGCGGCGTCGGCCTGGATCTGATCGGCGTCGGCCTGGATTTCTTGGGCGCCGACGAGCTGACCGAGGCGGGAGGCCTCGGGCCGCTGGGGACGCTGGGTGGCTTGGGCGGCCTGGGCGGCCTGGCACCGTTGGGTGGTCTCGGCAGTGTGGGCACCGCGAGCGCCGTCACGGCGTCGGCGAACATGGGTCAGGCGGCTTCGCTGGGCGCGTTGTCGGTGCCGCAGGCCTGGACCGCGGCCGCGCCCCCGGCGCTGCGGCAGGTGGCGCTGGCGTCGGCGGAATCCGGCGCGGCGGCCGCACCGGCGATGATGGCCGGCGCCGGACAGGCGATAGCGGCAGGCGGATCGGAAATGCCGTACGCCGAAATGGCGTTGGCGAGCGCGGCCGGGCGGGCCCTGGCCGGCACTACCGGCCGGGGGCGCCGGGACCGGACGGCCCCGACGACCCGCGGCCAGCAGACACCTCCGACCGGCTCAATCACCAGTATCTCCGCCGAACTGCGGGAACTGGCCGACCTCCGCGATGCCGGAATCCTCACCGAAGAGGAATTTGCCCAGCAGAAAAAGCGCCTGCTGGGCGAATTGGGTTAGGCCCAGCTGGCGCTGACGGCGCCGTCGGTGGAGGCCATGTTGCCGCCGGCGGTTTGGACTTTGTTGCCGTGGGTGGCGGCTTGTTCGTAAATGACTTGGAAGTTGCGCCCGAGTTGGGTGATGAATTCTTGGCAGGCCA